>JAILFF010000016.1 GCA_024697705.1 Ruminococcus sp. | reverse complement strand
AGGACTTCCTCACCAAGCAGCGCGAAGTAAACCACATCAAGGAAAAGATCTCCTCCGATGTTGACAGCGTTAAAGCCGAGATCGAAAGTCTGCGCGAGGAAAACAAGGGCTACGAAAGCTTCCTTAACTGATCGAACATACTTACACTTACCATTTATAGGAGAGAGTCGTCCGGCTCTCTCCTTTTTTTGAATAATAAAATCTCCCAATGAAAAAGCTGCACGGATAATTCCTGTACAGCTTAACTATTTATTCGCTTTCGGTTTGGGAGTTCTTTTCGAGCAGTTCCCTTGATACTTCCTCGATCTTATCGGGGTCGAACTTTGATATCTGCTCGTAGGTATAGCCCGCCTTCTCGACCATTTCGGGAGTGATGCCGCGTGTATAATAAGACACCTTCAGCGCCGTGACGTCCGAAACGAGAACGTCGTCCGAAAAATCAAACCAGTCATCAAGATCGGGAAGCGCTACCGTTTCCGTGCGCCAGTCGAGGCTCTCTATCCGCGTGATGACCGAAAGCACACCGTTATCCTCGGTCACCGCCTTCTTTATCGCGCCCGTTGACTTATCGAAAGTAAAAAAATACGTCTCGCGAAGACTCGACTCGGAGGGCTTGTAGATCTCCGTGATCTCGTTTTCGGTCTCCTCGATATTGTAAAGCATATCGTTCTCGCCGAGCTTGATGAAAGCATTTCCGAACGAGCTTTCCTCGCCGATCTTTTTGTAGCATTTGATAACCGGCAAAAGCATATATTTTTTTCCGCCGACGGTATAAAACTCGCTGTAAATCTCCGCGCTGTCCATAGCGACCAGCCCGTCTTTTCCGCTGCGGACTATGCGGCAGACGGTTTCGGTGGAACTTCTGTCACAGATCGTGAATCTCAGCTCGTAATCCTCCGTGTCAAGCCTGTCGCTGAGCTCGGCGGCGAGTGTTTTTTTATTCAGCGAGATGCCGCTCTGCTCGGGGGAAGGCGTTCCGCCGTCACCGCAGCCCGTAAACAGTCCCGCGCAGCAAGCCGCGCAAACAGCCGCCCCGACAAGAACGCCGATCAATCGTTTCATTTTTGATTATCGCTCTTTTCTTTTATACATTATCC
Organism: Ruminococcus sp.; assembly: GCA_024697705.1. GTDB lineage: Bacteria > Bacillota > Clostridia > Oscillospirales > Ruminococcaceae > YE71. The sequence goes on along the minus strand of JAILFF010000016.1, from coordinate 20,305 downwards.
GCGTTTGCAGATCGTCGTTATCGTGACCGATGCCGAAAGCCGCCGCCGTAACGATCACAAGTATCAGCTGTATCGCGGGAAATACCGCAAACAGCGCGGGCGAAAGGTGCGTGATGTCCATATCGGGTGCGAACAGATTGATAAGCCCCCACAGCCCCGAATTCAGCAGCTTGAACAGCGGCAGGAACGAGCCGATTTCGCCCGAATACGAAAGCCACAGCACACCCAGTGTAACAAGCGAGGGCAGCACCGAGACGAGCCCCGGCAGAATGCCGAATCCGCGCCCGACATTATCACCGCGCACGGAATTCTTTACCTGCGCCTTTTTGCCCTCTTTGAAGCCGAAATCCGCCATGACGAGTATATAGGTCGCAAGCCCCATCAGCCCGAAGATGATATCGGCGGCGGTCTTCAGCACGACCCTCAGCGCCAGCACCGAGAGAAAAATGAATATCCCGAAAAACTCGCACTCCAGCCATTTCAGCAGCGCCGTCAGCAGCGCCCTGCCGCGGTTGTAGCGTTCCTCGGCGGAATAGTCCGTCACCTGCTCTATTTCGCTCACAGCGCCGCGCCTCCGTAGGCGACCTCGCTGCGGTACTTCTCGATACGCTCGTTAAGCGCCGCTATCACCTTTTCGTAGCCCTCGGCGGAATAGTCCTCCTTGAAGACCTCCTGCGGCTCGGAAACCGCAAGGCAGTCCTTGCCGTACCAGACCGTCACTTCAAGGCAGGCAGGCTCGGGATTCGCGGGCGGCTCCTCGCCCTTTTTGGGCTTCGGCGGCTTTTTCGGCACGATGCGGTAATTGAACTCGGAGAGCAGGCTGCCCGTCCAGGTGTTGCCGAAATCGAAATAAGCGAACGTCGGCACGTCTATATACCCATGATACATATTTTCAGTCCTTTCGGTCGATGGTCTTGAAAGTTATTATCTGTAAACGAGCATTTGTATATAGTTAATAGCGAAGAGTGAATAGTTAATAATTAATGTATCGCCTTCGGCGATGTTGCGCGGCGATGGCATGAATGCACAAACTGAGTTTGTGCCGTTAATGCAGCCGCGCATTGACTCGCTTCGCTCGTCAGTTGTCTGCTCATTTGAGAAATATTAGTGCGGCGTGCAGCGTCCGCATAATCGCTCCACAGGCGCACCTTAACTATTCACGGCACGAACTTGTTCGTGCAATCACTCTTCACTATTAACTTTTACAGTTATTATATCACATCTCGCGGCGGCTGTCAACGAAAACACGTCAGCGAAATTTTCCGCGCTCAGAACTCGATACGCTTTACGGCGTGGACTTTGCAGACCTCCGCGCACTTGCCGCAGTCGGTACACTTTTCGTAGTCGATAGCCGCATGATTATCGTGAACGGTGATAGCGCCCGTCTCGCAGACCTTCTCGCAAAGACGGCAGCCGATGCAGCCCTCGGGACATTTCTCGTGCGTGATCTTCGCCAGCTCACTCGACGAGCAGAAAATATCCGTGCGCTGACTGATGCGCCTTATCGCGATAAGTCCGTTCGGACAGGCGGCGGCGCAAAGTCCGCAGCCGATGCATTTTGCCTTGTCTACCCTCGCGATTCGGTCGATTATCGAAATTGCGTGCTGCGGACAGACATGAACGCAGTCGCCGTAGCCCAGACAGCCGCAGGTGCAGAGCTTCGAGCCGTTGTAAAAGCGGTTGCAGGCGGCGCAGCTTTGTTCGCCGTCGAATCGGTACTTGTGCGGAGTAACGTAGCAGTCGCCCGCGCATCGCACGAACGCCACAAGCGGCTCACCCACCGTGACCTCCACGCCCATTATCGCCGAGATAGCCTTCGCCGACTTCTCCCCGCCCGGCTTGCAGAGATTGCACTCCGCGCCGCGGTTGACGATAGCGTCGGCGTAATCGGCGCAGCCCGAATAGCCGCAGCCGCCGCAGTTCGCCTGCGGAAGTGCCTCGCTTATCTTATCCACGCGCTCATCTACCTCGACCGCGAAGACCTTAGCCGCCGCCGTCAGCAACACGCCCGCCAAAATTCCGAGCGCCGCGAATATTATGATAGGTATGACTGTACTCATTTGTTCACCGCCTCGATATTGCTTTCGCGCTTTAACACCCTTGCTTCCCAGGCTGTCCGCGCCACGACGTATTCTCTGTCGGGGAATTTGTCGATCTCGCAGATCGTCCACACGCCGTCGTCGGTCTTGCAGACGACGTTCCACGTTTCCTTGTACGGCTCGATCTCCTTGAAGTCTGTCTCAATGTAGCTCATTCCGTCAAATTCGAGCCGTGCGCCGCGGTAGACTGCCCTGCACAGCATCTTGTTCCTGATAAACAAAGCCGCCGCGACAACGATAATTATTGATAAAAATATAATGATCTTCTTGCTTTTTGTCATATTATTCCGCCGTTTTCAGTCGATCATTCCCGTGAAGCCCATAAAGCTGAGCGAAACGATAGCCGCCGCCGTGAGTGTCGCGGGAACGCCCTTGAACGGCGCGGGAATGTCGCTGTGTTCCATCGTGCTGCGAACGCCGCTGAACATCAGAAGCGCCAGCGTGAACGCCAGCCCCGTACCGAGCGCATTCACTATCGACTGCGAAAAGCTGTACTCCTTGTCGATATTCGCTATCGTCACGCCCAAGACCGCGCAGTTCGTCGTGATGAGCGGCAGATAAACGCCGAGCGCTTTGTGAAGCGGCGGCATTACCTTTTTCATGACGATCTCGACAAACTGCACGAACATCGCGATTATCAGTATGAACGCCACCGTGCGCAGGTAGGTTATGTTAAACTTTTCCAACAGCAGATAAACGGGATAGGTTATCGCCGCCGCGCAGGTCATGACAAATATTACCGCAGCACCCATGCCGACCGACGACTTAATCTGCTTTGAAACGCCCAGGAACGCGCAGATACCCATGAACTGCGAAAGCACCACGTTGTTGACGAACACGCACCCGACAAGTATAAGTATGTAGCTCATTCCTGCGTTTCCCCCTTGCATTGTCCTTTGCAGATCGCCGCGGAGGGGCAGCTGTGGCAGCTTATCTCCTTAGGCGGCTTTCTGCCCGCGAACATATTTACGAGCGCTATCAGCATACCGAGCACGAAAAATCCGCCTGCGGGCATGATGAATACCGTCATCGGGTGGTCGCACAGAACGGGTATCTTTATGCCGAACCACGAGCCCGTACCGATGATCTCGCGCAGACTTCCCATGAGAAACAGCGCCAAAGTGAAGCCTAAACCCATTCCCAGACCGTCAAGCGCCGAAGCGAACACGCCGTTCTTGCTCGCAAACGCCTCCGCCCGCCCGAGTATGATACAGTTGACGGTGATAAGCGAAAGAAACAATCCGAGCGCGTCGTAAAGCTCGGGCAGATAGCCCTTCATAAGAAACTCGATCAGCGTGACAAAGCCCGCGATTATTACGATAAAGCAAGGCAGACGAACCGCCTTCGGAATGACCTTTTTTAGCGACGAGATAACGATATTCGAGCAGACAAGCACAAAGGTCGTCGCAAGCCCCATGCCGATGCCGTTTTTTGCGAGCGTAGTCACCGCGAGGGTCGGACACATTCCGAGCAGCCCCACGAGCGTCGGGTTCTGACTTATAAGCCCCTTGGTAAATTCGCCCCGGACCGAGCCTTTATTCTCCACCGAAGATCTCCCCCCTGTGAACGCTGTAAATTTCCGCGCAGCTGACGACCGCCGCTTTCATGCCTTTCGAGGAATAAGTAGCCGCCGTAACGCCGTCGATGCCGTCCATGTTTGCACCTGCCGTGTAGCCGATAAACTGCCCCGTGAAGCTGTCCTCTTGAACTTTTGTTCCGAGACCCGGCGTTTCGCCTATCGAGATAAAGCTTATCCCGCTGACCGCGCCGTCGCTGCCGAAGCCGACCAAAATATGCAGACCGTCCTTTTTGTAGCCGTCGCCCGTGTATTCGATAAGGCAGTTTCCCGCCGCTTTGTCAACGATTATCGAGTCAACGTCCTTCTCGCCGAAGGTCACGGGGAGCCGCTTGCCGTCCTCCTCGGTGACGAGCATTTCGTACTCACAGTCCTCGCCGCCGCTGAAAATGTCCTCGCAGCCCGTGCGGAGCTTTTCGGTTATAACGCCCGTATTGTCAACGTAGGTCGCGTCGTGCGCCGTGACGAGCAGCCCGCAGACCACCGCACAGATCACGGTCAGCACAAGCGGCGGCATGATAAGCTCTTTAACGCTTTGCTTCATGACTTCGCCTCCTTAGCCTTCCCGCCGAGGGGCTTTGTCTCGGTCAGGCGGTCGATGTACGGCGTTAAGATGTTCATTATCAATATGGAAAAGCTCACGCCCTCCGCGTAGTTGGCGCAAAAACGTATCACACAAGTTATGATTCCGCAGCCGATGCCGAAGATGATCTTTCCCCAAGCGGTCTGCGGCGAGGTAACGTAATCCGTCGCCATGAACACGGCACCAAGCATCACTCCGCCCGCGAGTATCTCGAAAACGGGGTCTTTGCCCGCGAGGAACGCGAAAACGAACACCGTCCCCACGAAAGCAAGCGTGTTGTGCGGAGTGATAACGCGCATTATCAGCAGGTAAACAAAGCCTATAAGCAAAGCAAACGCGGAGACCTCGCCGAGACAGCCGCCTACTCTGCCGAAGAAAAGATCGGCATACGAAGCGGTGCGGCTGACAAGCGGAGTAGCTCCCGAGACCGCGTCCGCGCCGCGCTCGAAGGGCAGCACCCAGCGGGTCATGTCGGCGGTGAACGAAAGCATAAGCACTATCCTGCCGACGATGGCGGGGTTGGCAAAATTCTGCCCGAGACCGCCGAACATCTGCTTTACTATAACGATTGCTACAAACGTGCCGATGACCGCCTCCCACAGCGGAAGGGTCGCGGGCAGATTGAACGCAAGTATAACGCCCGTGACAGCAGCCGAAAGATCTCCGACCGTGCTTCTGCGATCGCGAAGCTTGCAGCAGAGGTGCTCCCACCCGACCGCCGAGACCGCGCAGATGAGCGTCAGCACGAGCGCCCGCAGTCCGAACACCCATACCGCAAAGCCCAGCGCGGGGCAGAGGGCGATCAGCACATGGAGCATGATCCTCTGCGTGGTGACGGGGCTTTTTATCTGCGGCGACGGCGAGACCGTCAGCTTAAAGGTATTGTCAATATCGAAAAAATCCATATTATGTAACTCCGATCGCCTTTATTTGCGCAAAAGCTCTTTCGCAAGCTGATTTTTCTCCGCCAGTCTTCTCCCCGCGGGACAGACGTAGCTGCAAGCGCCGCAGTTCATACACAGTCCGACTTTCAGCCGCGAGAGGGTCTCCTTGTCGCGGGCGTCGTAGGCGCGTTCAAAGCGGCAGGGCATCAGCTTAAGCGGGCAGGCAGCTATGCAGCGCCCGCAGTTTATGCAGTTGGTCTGCTTTTTGGAGCGTTCGCTTTCGCTGCCGAAAGCAAGAATGGCATTATTTGTCTTGATTATCGGCGTGTCGGGGTCGTAAACGCACACGCCCATCATCGGACCGCCCATGAGTATTTTCTTCGCCTTCATGGGGTCGCAGTCCGCAAAGCGCAGTATCTCGCTTATCGGCGTACCCACGGGCGCTATCACATTCATCGGTTTGCCGACAATATCTCCGTCGATGGTCAGGCGTTTCGTAACAAGCGGCATACCCGTCTTCAGGTAGTTCGAGATGAAAGCCGCCGTCGAGATATTCATGACGATAAGCCCCTTGTCGCTCGGCAGCTCGCCCTCGCCGATGATGCGCCCCGTGGTGTTATACGCCATGACCTTCTCGGCGCCCTGCGGGTAGAGCGACTTAAGCTTTACGACAGTGATCTTCTCGTCATCCGCCGTAACGCGCTTCATTTCCGCGATGGCGGCTGGCTTGTTGTCCTCGATACCGATAAAAGCGCGGTCTATCTTTAAATAGTGCATGACCTGCCTGATGCCGTCGGCGGCTGCCTCGGGCTCTTCAAGCATAACGCGGCAATCGGAGGTGATATACGGCTCGCACTCGGCGGCGTTTATAACAAGCGTATCTACCTTGCACTTGCTTTCATTGTAATTGAGCTTGATATGCGTGGGAAAGCCCGCGCCGCCGAGCCCCACGCAGCCCGAAGCCCGTACCGCAGCGAAAAAGCTCGCCTTATCGGTAAGCTTGGGCGGCGCTAAGTCGGGGCAAGGGGTCTGCTCGCCGTCGCTCTCGATCACAACTGCCTTGCAGGTCCTGCCGTTCATTTGAAGCATATCTTCGACCGCCGTAACAGTACCCGACACGGGCGAATGTATGGGCGCTGCAAGGAGCTTCTCTGTATCGCCGATAAGCTGACCGACCGTCACCCTGTCCCCTTTTTTGACAGCGGGAACACACGGGGCGCCTATCCCCATAAGCATCGGCAGCGTCACCGACTTCGGCAGCGGTATCGTCACACATTCGCAGTCCGCCGTACCCTTTTTATGCGGCAGCAGAACGCCTTTGAGTTTCATGGCAAAGCCCCTTTCCGTCTTGATATAACTATCTTCCATTATATCATATTATACGCATTTTTTCAATATATAAGAAGTGGAATATCCGATATATAGCGCGTGTTCTGTAATGCAAAATGCCGAATATTTTCCTATAAATTTCAGACAGCGAAAAAAGCTCTCAGGAACAAAAAAACAAAGCCCCAAGCGCACTGCCCGGAGCTTTGCGGATCTTATTTTCTTCTGAATATCGAGCCGATTACCCTGGGACCCGCGTTGATCGCGATAGCCGCGCCTATCTGATAGCGCTCAACGGGAGGATAGCCTATCTTCTTTGTAAGCGCCGCCGAAAGCTCGTCCGCCAGCCCGCTGTCGGAGCCGTAAACGATGCTGTAAGGGGTCTGCGGTATCATCTCGTCGCAGGTCAGCTTGATTATCTCGGGGATAATATTCTTGTCGCCGCGCACCTTTGAATTGGTGCTGATCTCGTTATCCTGTATGCGCATGATGGGTCTTAAGCCCATAAGCTCGCCCACGAACGCCGCCGCCGACGGTATGCGCCCCGATTTTCTCGCGAATTTCAGCGTATACGGCGCGAAGAACACCGTGCAGTGCTTCACCCAGTCCTCGACGTATTCGGCGATAGCAGCGGCGCTCTCACCCTTTTTCGCCTTGATAGCCGCCTGCGTTACGGGATAGCCGTAAGCGCCCGTGTAGCCCATGCCGTCGATAACATAGATACGGAACTTATCCTTAGCGTCCGCGTGTTCCTCGAAAAACTGCTTTGAAGCCATCACCGCGTTATCGTAGGTCGAGCTGCCGTGACGGTTTATCGTCACATTGATGACGTCGGTGTAGCCCTCGGCGAAGAGCTTTTCGTAAGCTTCGGTAAACTCAAACGCCGTTATCTGCGAGTGAGTCGGCAGCGCGTCGCACTCGTCGAGGATCTTATATATCTGCTCGTTGGAAAGCTCGGTGCGGCTGACGTAGCTTTGATCGCCCACCGCGACCTTGAAATTCATGACGAGTATCCCAAGCTCCTTCTCGGCTTCCGCAGAGATATCCGACGCGGAGTCGGTCATTATCTTGATTTTTGGCATGGATTTATCTCCCTTCGGTTATTCCCTTATTCTTATTTCTTGATCTCCGACAGCTTAACGCCCTTATCGCCGAGCGCTATCTCATGATCCAACCCGACAAACTTGCCGTTCTCCTGCCACAGAACTTCCTTGACGAAATTGTACTTTTCATCGTCCCATGTCTTGAAATCGTCAAGCACAAGTCCGCCCGTGTCGCCCGAGTTCGCGTTGAAGCACCAGAACGTATGATGCAGACGGTACTTCTTGATGAGCGTCCTCATATGCGTCATCCAGGTGAGGTTCGGCTCTCTCATAAAGCCTCCCCATTCGCCGATAAGCAGCGGCGCGGTCTTCTTTTCGTAGATGTAGAACCAGTTGTCCTTCCAGCAGTCAGCCATCAGCGAATCGTAATCGTAGTCGCCCTCGAACCACGGCTGCTCGTAAACGGTCGGACCGTAATCGTGCGGCGAGTAAACAAGCTTGTTCTGATACTTTCCGAGGTCGATGGGATAATCCTTCACGCCGCGCAGATTGCCGCCCCACCAATTGAAATAGTAATCGCCGTTGTCGGAGGAGCTGTAATCGCCCTTTTTCTTCGGATATATCTCGGTGCCCTCTACCATGATAAGCACATTCGGGTTCTTCGCAAGCACCTTGCCCGCGGCAGTCTCCGCAACATACTTCCAGTTATTTTTGTCCTTCGAGTTGTCCCACTTGGCGGCGCTGTCGCCCTCGTTCGGCTTACCGTGAGGCTCGTTTTTCAGGTCGAAAGCGATTATCGTGTCGTTGTCCTTGTAGCGGTCAGCCATCCATTCGAGCGCCGCGCAGTAGTCGTCCACGGAAACGCGGTCGGTGTACCACAGATTGGCATTGTGACCCGCCGCGTCGGTGTTGGCGCTGTGAATGTCGATCATCACCTTAAGACCGTTCTTTTCGGCGAGGGTAAGGAAATAATCGAATATCTGCAAGCTGTTCATCGCGTTCATTTCCGAATTATAAGCATTGTTATAATTAGCCTTCGGATACTCGCCGTCAGCCCAGTTGTTGATAAGCTCGGCGGAGAACGGCACGCGGATAAGGTTAAATCCGTGGTCGGCGATAGCGTCAACACTGTCGGTCATAACGGCGTTCCACAGACCGTCGAAGGTGTTCGTGCCCGTGTTGTAGCCGAACCAATTCACGCCCGTCAGCCATACTTCCCTGCCGTCCTTGTCGTAGATCTTGTTGCCGTCGGTGTGGAGCCAGTCGTCGCCCTGCTTCGCCTTCGAGGTACGCTTCAGCAGCGAATTAACGTCTGTTGACTTATTGTCCTTATTATTCTTATTGTTGTCGTTATTATTGTTGTTATTATTGCTCTTGGGAACGCTGCCCTTCTTTATAACGCACTCATGACCGCTGACCGTCGCCTTTTTGACGTTCAGAGCGCCCTTTGTGCCGATGTTGCAGCCCAGTCCTTCGGTCGAAGCGCCGTTTGCGATCTCCTTGTTGAATTCTTCGGGAGTGATCGTCAGCGTGTCGCCTTTAATGGTATACTTGCCGCACCAGCCCGAGCAGCTTTCAAGTCCCTCCACTTCGAGGACTATCTTCCAGTCGTTCAGCGCCGAACCGCTTTTGTTGGTAACGCCGAATTCCATGCCCGTCATCGTTGTGCCGCCGTCCTGCCAGCTGTTTCCGCCCGAATAGTAGAACACATACGGGTCGGACGAGGTATCCTTGTCCTCTTTATCTTCCTTTTTATCGGATTTCTTTTCCTTTTCGGACTCGGGCTCGTCTTTATCGCCGCCGCCTACGGGAGTTATCTCGGTCTCGCTGCTGTGATCGCCGTCTTCATCGTCGGCGTTATCTTCATCATCGGGAACCGAGCTGTCTTCATCATCATTGTCATTTTTCCCTTTTTCCGCTGCCGCGGCAGAAGATGTGCCGTCGTCAACTTTAAATCCGCCGTTGTCGGGGTCTTTGCTGAACACCACGAGGCATATAACAGCCACTACAAGCCCGACGATCACTGCGCTGCCGCCGATGACAGCCCTTACCAGCGTTTTTTTCGACACCGAAACGCTTTCGTCCTGATTACTGTTTTTTTCTTCACTCATTCTTACTCTCCTTGCATACTTTTCCCATTCTCTCACCGACTGCCAGTATCGGGCAGCCCGGTTCGATACCTCTGACTATCTGCGGCTCTCGTCTCCCCTCAGCGAAGATCGCGGCAGACAGCCTTTTTACTTCCTCTATAAGCTTTTCGAGCGGCATTGCTGCCGCAGCGGGACAGATCGGCGAAACGGCTATCACCATTCTGCCTTCAAACTCGGCAAGACGCAGCGGAAAGATGCGACATTCAAAAGGCTTGCCGTCGCCCAGCAGACACCCTCGCTCATGATCCAGCATCGGGCAGAAATGTATATCGCTGCCCTGCTGCCTTTCCATCACGAACAAACGTCTGCCGCTGACATCGGACACCTTTGTTTCGGGACGCACTTCGAGCGCCCTCCGCAGTATCTCGTCGGTCACGAGAGGCGTGTCGAAAAGGTCGTAGCTTTCAAACGAACAGCACACGCGGCACTGTGCGCACTGCTCGCGGGTAAGTATCGAAAGCACGGCTGTCACCTCCCTGACGCGGTGCGTGCTGCCGCGTTTTTTCGGCTGCCGATCGTCCACATTATATTATATCAGCTTTATTCGGTATTGTCAACAGATTTTTACCGGTTACGCAAATTATTTCAATTTGGTTACAATCAGCGGACTTTTTCGGACTTTTCAACACTGTATTGAAAATTTATATGTTCAAAAGCGTTGATTTAACGTAGTTCTTAACAGTTTCAACAGAGTTTTCAACACTTTTTCGCGTTTTAAACACGGTTTTCAACTGTTGATAAAAATGTTTGTTACCGTCTTGTAACCCTGTTCGTAACTAATTTATGCAAAATCCAAAACGTTTTTTCAACATTCCGCGTGTAATTCATTATAATGAACAATTTGAGCCAAATATCTTTCAACAGTCGATAACCCCCGAAAACGCACGAAAAAACGGACTTTAAACACTTTTAACACAGTTATCAACCGCGGCAATCCACAGTTTTAGCAGGAGTTTTTAACAGTTTCAACAGGGTTTTCAACATTTTCAAAGCGATTCAACAGAAGTTTTCAACTGTCCGCAGTTTTTGCTTGTTACCGTTTTGCAACGATTTCCTTTCCCGTATGCGAAAACTCGCCTGATATTGCGTTTTTTCGTGCAAGTTTTACCAACTTTTCACGCGGCGCTTGACAATTTCGCTTGCAGGGTGTATAATGTATTACTGAACTATATTTAGGCGATTGGGTTTTATTAGGATCTGATATTATTATATGAGTGATATTACCGATAAAATAAATAAATTTTACAAAAAGCTCACCTTTACGCAGGTTCTTGTGTGGGGTTATCTTCTGCTTGTGCTTGTCGGGGCGTTTATACTCTCGTTCCCGTTCTGCTCCCGCGAAGGGATACACACGCCGTACTTCGAGTGCGTATTCATTACTACGTCGGCGTTCAGCGGCACGGGGCTTACGCTTTACGACACCTATACGCACTGGTCGTTCGCGGGGCAGTTGGTCCTGCTGATCGTCATGCAGATAGGCGGTATCGGCTTCATGTCGATGACGATATTCATGCTTTCCTTCACAAACAAGAAGATCGGCTTGAAATCCCGCGTTACCATGCGCGAGTCGGTGGGCGGCATAAGCGGCAGCGGCATCGTTAAAATGACGCGCTTTATACTTAACGGCACGATACTCATGGAGCTTGCGGGCGCTTTGATACTCTGCGTGTTCTACGTGCCGCATCTCGGAGTCGGCATGGGATTTTTCTTCGCGCTGTTCCATTCGGTATCGGCGCTTTGCACGGCGGGGCTCGACCTCATGGGCTACTTTGAGCCGGGAAGCTCGCTCATCACCGCGCAGACGGACGTTCTTTTAAATGTAACGCTCATTATCCTGCTGACGATCGGCGGCATCGGCTTCATCACCTGGCACGACGTTTACGAACACAATCTGCATTTCAAAAAATACCACCTGCAAAGCAAGCTTGTTATATTGATTACGCTGATCTTCTATGTGGTCGGCGTGGGACTCGGGCTGCTTTTCGAGTGGCACGATGTGCTTATCGACAACAAGCCCGGCGACAAGGTGCTTATAATGTCCATGCTGATGACCTCGGGGCGCGACGCCGGCTTTGCGCCGCTTGTGGTGAACGCCCTCCGCCCCGCGACCATTCTTATTTTAATAGTATTTATGTTTATCGGCGGTTCGCCCGGTTCTACCGCCTGCGGAATCAAGACCACGACTTTCTCGGTGATGATACTCACCATCGTCAGCGTGTTCCGCAAGCGCAAGAGCGTCGAGTGCTTCGGCAGACGTATCGAAGAAGGCACCGTGCGCAACGCCTGCTGCGTTACCACGCTTTACCTTGCCGTTGTCATAACGGGCACGATGATTATTTCCGCCGTGGACGGCTTCGAGCTTACCCCCGTGGTGTTCGAGACGGTCTCGGCGATAAGCTCCTGCGGGCTTTCGATGGGGATAACGTCCTCGCTGTCGTTCCCCTCGCAGATGGTCATAACGTTCATAATGTTTTTCGGGCGCGTAGGCGGACTTACGTTCATCATCTCGCTTACCAGCGATACCGCTCACGCCAAGTCTCAGCTGCCCGAAGAGAAAATAATGGTAGGCTGACGACTTTTTGAAGGTATTTATTTCCCAAGGAGGATATTTATGGCTCGTACATTTCTTATTATAGGACTCGGACGATTCGGCAAGCACATGGCAAAGCAGCTCACCCTGCAAAATAACGAAGTCCTTGCTATCGACATCAACGAGGACAGAGTGAACGCCGCGCTGAAATACGTTACCGACGCGCAGATCGGCGACGCTACCGACCCGCAGTTCGTCGAGGAGCTGGGCGTGAATAATTTTGACGTCTGCATCGTGGCGATAGGTGATAATTTCCAGAGCTCGCTCGAAGCTACCTGTCTGCTGAAGGAAAAGGGTGCAAAATATGTTTTCGCCCGCGCCAACCGCGATATCCACAAGAAGTTCCTGCTCAGAAACGGCGCCGATGAGGTCATCTACGCCGAGCGCGAGACAGCCGAGCGTTTTGCTATCCGCTTCGGCTCGGAGATGATCGAGGACTATTTCAAGCTCAGCGACGAATACGCCATCTACGAAATTTTCGTGCCCGAATTCCTTATCGGCAAGACGCTTGTTGAAAAGAACGTCCGTCAGAAATACAACATCAACGTGCTTGCCATCAAAAAGGGCGATATGTTCAACGCAATGGTTACGCCCGACCACCGTTTCAGCCCCGATGAAAAGCTGCTCGTACTCGGCAGCAAGGAGGCTATCCGCAAGCTGCTGAAATAATTATATCACTGTCGAATAAAAGCCCGGAGGCGGTCGTATTTCATACCGCTCCCGGGCTTTCTCCATATTTACCGTAAACTTCTCTTTTATGAGAGGATACTGTTATTACTCGCTCGGAGTGCCGTCGCCGTTCACAGCAGGATTATCCGCCGAGATAACCCTCGCCTTAGCCAGATCTTTGATAGCGGCATCATTAAACCGAAACGAGATCTCGTATTTGCCCTCGTACTTTTCGCCCGAATCGCAGATCTCAATGCCGTTTATCATCAGCGTATAAGTCCTGTTGGGGTCGAAATCCATCGCGCCGTCCGTCCCTGCCTGATCGAATATCAGCGAGAAGTGCAGCTCGCCGTTTTCTTCAAAATAAATTCCGTCGGTAACAGCGAACGCATCTGAATTGACGCCCGAGTCAATGTCCTCTATACTTTTCTTGTCCATTATCAGCTTTGAAAGCTTGGTGTCGTCAAACCTGAATCCCGAGCCTTCACGCGGAATGGCGACCACGCTGAGGTCGAGCGCCGTGCTTTCGGGATAGTAGCTTACTCCCTCAAAATAGAAGTCGATATCCTCAAATCCGCTGAGCTTTTCCTCTCTCAGTATATTTTCAATGTTGCAGATGGCGCCCCCGTTGTCGTTATCGTATGTCAGTGACTTCACTCTGTTCTGTGCGGGTGTGAGGTTTACCGTCAGTTCCTGCTCCTTCAGTTCCTCGTTCCACTCGATGCCCGTAACAGCGTAGGAAGGAATCGTCTCGTCCTCCGAGTCGTAATTCTCCGAGACGCTCTCACCAAGCGCATTGTACCATGCATACACAAGGGCAGAGTTTCTGCGGTAAAGGATATTTTCCGACACATAGCTGTTGAGATCGCTGTTGAGCTGCGCGTCGCTGCGGTACGCATTAACAAACCTGTGATCGTTATAAACAAAAGCGCCGTCGCCGACCACGGCATAGACTTCTTTATAATCGGGGAGCCGTGTCTTTTGCGCGATGAACAGCGCGTACTCGCCCTCTTTTAGCTGCGGCTCGGTCCCTTCGGGAACTACTTGCAGGATCGTTTCCTCGCGCATATCTTCAAAACGCAGTCTGTTCTGTGCGCAGGTGTAATTGCAGGTGCCGATAAAGCTGCCGATCGTATACTTGACGCAGTTTCTTGTGGTGCCGTCAAACAGCGTGACCGTAACCGGGACAGCCTTATCTACCATACCTGTGACAATTTCATCGGCTGAGGCGAGATAATCGGCAAACGGTGCGGGCTTGCCGTTTTCGCCCTCCGTTATCTCGGGTAAGGTCTGCCGCAGTTCCTTGTTCGGCTCGGTAACGGCGTTCGGGTCGATCACAATGCCCTTGGCAAGCAGAGTATCTGCCGAATCGGCAGGTTCGTCATTCTCCGCCGCAGCTTTTTCTTCCGTATTGTTTTCGGTCTCTGCCGAAGTTCCCTCATCTTCCGCTGCCATCGCGGACGATCTTTCGGTATCTATTGTCGTTCTTCCATTTGCAAATACCGCCAAGCCGCCGCATACGACCAGTGCCGCGCAGGCTGCCGCTATTACGCTGCCCTTTCGGCTGCGTACCTCGTTTATCTGTCTGCCTTTACTCATAGTGATGTTCCTCCTTCCTGATGTCTCTATATTAAATCCGCCATCTCCCGCGTAAAGGGCTGATGTATTATCTCGTTCTTTCTCTGCCGCTTCGAGTATGCTGTTCAGTAGGCGTTGTTTTGTCTCTAAACCGTACAGTTTAAACGCTTCTGAAATACGCAAATTTATCGCCCTCCTTTTTCTTTTGAGCGTTATGTAATATCTGTTTTCGTAGCTATCGCCCCTCTCACTATAATAGACGTTCAAAAACCGAAAAAAGTTTCACCTTTCCTTAAATTTTTTCCGAAAGAAAAACAAGACCCCCTCGCCTTTTAAAGCGAGAGGGTCTCTTTTTACCCGTTATTTACAGGTCTGATACTTTGTCAAACTCGGGAAGGCTCATTACTGATCCTTGTCCTCGTTATCCTTTCTTCTTCTGCGCACCAGAGTGAGCCCAAGAAGTGCTACGGTAACTACCGCGCCTGCGCCAACGCCCGTTGCGGGGTTGCCGGAGGTATCGCCGCCGTTGCCTGCGTCGGGAGTCGAAGCTGTTTCGCCGGTTGCGCTGCCGGTGCTGCCGCCTTCGCCGCTGCCACCGTCACCGCTGCCGCCGTTGCCGCTTCCGCCGCCGTTATTGCCGCTGCCGCCGCCGTTTCCGCCGTTATCGCCGCTGCCGCCGTCACCGCTGCCGCCGTCGCCGTTTCCGTCGCCGCCGCTGCTGCTGTCATCTCCGCTGCCGTCGCCGTCGCCGCCGCCGTTAACTTCTACGTCGCAAACAGTGAGGGTATACGATCCGTCGAAGGAAACATAACCGTCATTGCTGTTCGGCTCGGTAGAGTCAACAGTTACGATCTTGCCGCCGCTGATATTGAACTTGAACTCGGATGCCAGTACCTTATAGGTCTTTCCGGTAACTGAGTCTACGATGTTCTCGCTGCCATCGGCAGGCTTTTCAACAAGCTTGTATTCGCCGTCTTCAAGGATCATCTCATAAACTTCGCCGTCCTTGCTCGTCCAGCTGAAGATAACGTTGCCGTCCTTGTCCTGGATCTCGATTACCGCGCCGTTTATTTCGTTTTCGCCTGTGATGTCGGTCTTGTTGATTATAACAAGATTCTTGGCTTCCGCGTCGCATACCTTGAGAGATGTACCGGTCGCGATGTACTTTCCGCCGGTAGTATCGATCTGGGTCTTGTCAACGATAAGATTTTTCTTGAGCTCGAACTCGAACTCGGAGTCAAGCACTTCGTAATATCTTCCGTCGGTGGAAGACTTGAAGTAAGTGCCGTTCTCGGTCAGCTTGTACTTGGCACTGTCGGTCAGACCGCGAACGTTAACGCTTCTGCCGGTCGAGATCCACGAAATGCCTATTACCTTGCCGCTGTCGTCCTTGACCTTGGTGTGAATGGTGTCAACAGTTACCTTCGACCAGTCGATCTCTTCATTGGTGAGGGTGAGCGAAGCGCCCACGATCTCATGCTCGCCGGTAATGTCGTGCTTCGTTATAGCTATTCCGGTAGGACGTCCTGTTACTTCTTCGGGCTTCCTGATATCCTTAACTGTAATAACAGTCTCGTCACTTGTGTAGCCTGTGCCGTCTTCGTTTTCGATCTGTTCCGCATTGGCGATAGCGCTGTCTGCCAGATCGAACTTGAATACGGAAGTAAGTACCTTATAGGTGTAGCCGTCCTGAGCTACAAATTCGTCGCCTGTCTCAGCTAATTCAAAGCCCTCCGCGTCGGTAAGTCCCTTAACGGTGAACGGAGTTTCGCCCGATTTCCAGCTGATACCGATAGCTATGTTGTCCTTGATAACGACATTGAACTCATAGCCTGCCTCTTCGGTCTTCTCTATGATGTCCGTCCAGTCGATATTCTCGTTTGTGAGCCTGAGAGCCGCACCGGTAAGTTCCTTATTGCCCGTTATATCGGTCTTTCTGATCTCAATGTCAAAAGGAGTCTGTTCTGCGGGAGGAGGAACCAGAGCGTCACTTACGACAATGGTGTTGTCGTCGATCTGAGCGATATTGCCCTCGTCGTTCTCATTTTCAACTCTTTCGCTTTCGATGATCTTTCCTTCTTTGGTGGTGAACCTGAACTCGGATTCAACAACAGTGTACTCGTTTCCTTCGTCGTCAACGATCACATTGTTTTCGTTGCCTGTCTCTTTAAGAGTGTAGGTTCCGTCGGGAAGACTTCTGATCTTCGCTGCCACTTTACCCGATACCCAAGTTAAGCCGATAACGTTGTTATTATCGTCAGTAACCGAGTAAACAGGCTCGTCAAGTTCATCGTCGTTCTCAATGTCTACTCTGCTCCAGTCAATTTCACTGTTTGTGAGCGTAAGGGTCGCGCCAGGAAGCTCGTCCTCGCCGTCTATTGCCTTCTTGGAGATAGTAACATTGGTGGGAATCCTGAAAGTAGGAATACTGCTCTTTGCATCGGTTACAACGATGCCGGTGTCATCGGTTGATTCGATATTGCCGCCGTCCATATTCTGAACTTTTTGGCTGCGGGTGATCTTGCCGTTTTCAACGTCAAATACGAACGCCGACTCGACAATGGAGTAGTTACTGCCGTCAGAGCCAAAAATCACAATGTGTTTATCGGAATGCACATCAAATCCTTCCGGGAGCTCATTGACTTTAGCCTCGACAATAGCATATTCAGTGCCGTCTTCGCTGACAATTTCAATGCCTTCACCGGTTTCTTCAAGCGTATAAGTTCCGTTAGGAATTCCCTTGATCTCAGCAGGGGTGCCGCCGGATTTCCATGTCTTACCAATTACTTTGCCGTTATCGTCGGTCACGTTAGTCGCAGTTACATTTTCTACGGTCACGCCCGACCAGTCAACATTGGAGTTGGAAATGGTAAGAATTGCTCCGCCAAGCTCGTAAGAATCATCAACGATAGATCTCTTGGAAATCGAAATATCGCTGGTGGTGACCTTCTGAGCGTCGCTTACGCGGATATGGTTGATGCCGGTAACATCAATGGTTCCGTTATCTTCCTCTACCTTCTTGCTGTCGGTGATCTTTCCGTCCTTAACGGTGAACTCGAATACGGAGGTGATAACCTCATACTCGTTGCCGTCGCTGTCGGTGATCTTGCCGTTTGCGCCGGACTCCTTAAGCTCATATGTGCCGTTGGGAAGTCCTGTGATCTCGGCTGCGTCACCGCCCGATATCCATAACATACCGATTACGCTGCCGCTGTCGTCCTTATTGTATCTTGCCTTGACATTCTTGATAACAACCTTGGACCAGTCAACATCCTTGTTTGTCAGCGTCAGAAGAGCGCCTGTCAGTTCTTCCTCGGTAGTGATGCCCTTCTTGGAGATAGAAATTTCGGTAGTGATCTCCTTCTGAGCGTCGCTTACGCGGATATGGTTGATGCCGGTAACATCAATGGTTCCGTTATCTTCCTCGACCTTCTTGCTGTCGATGATCTGACCTTCTTCAACGGTGAACTCGAATACGGAGGTGATAACCTCATACTCGTTGCCGTTGCTGTCGGTAATCTTGCCGTCGTCACCGGACTCCTTAAGCTCATATGTGCCGTTGGGAAGTCCTGTGATCTCGGCTGCGTCGCCGCCCGATATCCATGTCTTACCAATTACTCTGCCGCTGTCGTCCTTAACGTTTCTTTTCCTAACATTCGTGATAACAACATTGCTCCAATCAACGTCCTTGTTTGTCAGTGTCAGAACAGCGCCTGTCAGCTCTTCCTCGGTAGTGATGCCCGTCTTGGAGATGGAGATATCGGTAGTGATCTCTTTCTTCTGAGCGTCGCTTACGCGGATATGAGTCTCGTCGGTAACGTCAATGCTGCTGCCGTTCTCGTCTTCAACTCTTGTGCTGCCTGTTATTACGCCGTCACTGATCGTGAATGTAAATTCGGATGTGATAACTTCATACTCATTGCCGTCGCTGTCGGTAACAGAACCGTTGTCGCCGGTCTCTCTGAGTGTGTATCTGCCGTCGGGAAGTCCTGTGATCTCCGCTGCGTCGCCGCCCGATACCCAGGTCTTGCCAATGACATTTCCGCTGCCGTCATCAATAACGTCTGTTGTTGTGACCTTCGCAATTGTTACCTTGCTCCAGTCAACGTTTCCTGTAAGCGTGAGGGTAGCGCCGGTAAGCTCTTCCTCGGTGGTAACACCCTTCTTCGTTACAAATACAGTCTCGGGAGGAGGTGCTTCCTTGTCGCCTACGGTAATGGTGTTCTTGTCGGTAGCCTCGATCGTTCCGTTATCATCGGAAACAGCCTTGCTTTCGTCAAGCACTATCGAGCCGTTCTCTACCGTGAAGGTGAACTTGGACTCGACTACGAGATACTTGACACCGTTATACTCTATCGGCCGGTCGCCGAACTCCTCAAGCACGTAAGTGCCGTTGGGAAGTCCCTTGATCTGAGCCTCGGTCTCGCCGGAAGTCCAGCTGATACCGATCTGCTTGCCCGAATCGTCTCTTTCGAGAACGAGAGTTACGTCAGCCGTTACGCCTTCCCAGTCGATATCCTCTGTCGAGGTTATTCTTAGCTTGGCGCCGGGAAGCTCGGTCTCGCCGTCTTCTCTGATACCCTTCTTGGATACGGTCACGTCGGTGGGCTTGGTCTCCTCTACCTCCGCATCGCATACCGTGAAGGTCTTGCTGCCGTCGAATACAACATGGCTTTCCTTCGGGTTGGTCTCTTCCTTCTCAGCCGCCGTGATAGCGTCGCTGCTCGAAACCTTGCCGTCCTTGATGGTGAACTTAACGTCGCTCGGAACTACTGTGTAAGTTCTGGTTACGTTTGTTTCAGAATCGGTATACGAGAAGGTGCCCTTTTCGTTGTCGGTAGCGACCTCTCTTAAGATATACTCGCCGTCGGGGAGATAGAAGGTCTTGGCTTCGCTTCCGGACTCCCACTTGTTGATACCCGAAATAGGCTTGCCATCGCCGTCAAGTATAGCAAGCGATGCGCCGATAACTTCTTCGGTACCTGTGATGTCCTTCTTTTCTACCACGATCTCATAAGCTTCCGCGTCTAAGATCCTGAAATACTTGGTATTGTCGTCGTACTCTACCTTGCCGCCGTCGAATACCTTGTTCGATGCTGTGACCTTACCGTCCTTGCTTACCTCGAACTCGTACTCGCTGTGGATAACGGTATACTTTCTGCCGTCAGAGCCCTCGATGTAGTACTTGCCGTCGTTGTCAACAGTTTCGGTAAGGGTGTACTTGCCTGCGGGAAGCTTAAGAGTCTTCTCTTCGCCGACTACGCTCGTCCATGACTCAACGATGCCGTTGTCGCCTTCGATAGTAAGCTTAGCTCCGGGAAGCTCCTCGTCGCCGGTGATATTGTACTTGTTGAATGTTACTTCCACTCCGGGAGTATCGTATTCGGCGTCGCAAACCTTGAAGTGGTTACTGTCCTCTACGATAACTTTACCGTCGCTGAATGTCATGTCGGAAGCGATAACTCTTCCGCCCTTAATGGTAAACTCATACACGCTCGAAATGATCTTGTATTTGTTACCGTCTGTGTCCTTAATATAATCCTTCGACTGGTTAAACGCTGTTTCGGTAAGGGTGTAATCGCCGTCGGGAAGCGCCAGCTTCCAGTCGTCTCCCTTTTTGCCGCTGGATACATGAGTCCACAGGTTTTCGGAATTGTTCTTGTCCTTAACGGTAAGTACAGCGCCCGCAAGCTCTTTCTGACCGTTAATGTCGTACTTGTTGATTGTGATAGGTGTTTCCTGCTTTGCGTCGCAAACTTTGATAACGCCGCCTTCTTCATAGATCTTGCCGTTATCATCGTCGCCGA
>JAILFF010000297.1 GCA_024697705.1 Ruminococcus sp. | reverse complement strand
CAAGCGGCGTTACGAGGTCGGAATAGAACTGCCGCTTCATGCTTTTTTTCGTCACGGTGGTCATAGCCTCGCCTATCCTGCCGAGCATGGAACTGTATTTTTCGGTCACTTCGCTGCCCATTTTCTTTTCGCAGAAGCGGCTCACCCACTTTGGCATCGCACCTGTTTTCAGCATATTGTAAAGCACCCCGCCGAGCAGCTCGGTTTGCAGGAAAGCGCTGAGCCTGCCACTTTGATCGAGGTCGGAACTGCCGATTATAGCGTGGTCGATATGTATATTCTTCCGCTGCACCAGCAGTCCGACAAAACTGCCGCCCAGAGATGAACCGTAGACTATATCTACTTTTCCGCCCAGCTTTTTCTGCACGAACCGCTCTATTTTCACCGTGACCGCAGTCATTCCGGGGAACTCCGCCCCGCTGCCGTCGAAGCCGTCATAATCCAAGCCGATCACGCGGAAATGATCCGTCAGCAGAGGTATCACCTGCGAGAAATTGCAGCTGACATTGCAGCAGGTGCCGGGCAGGAGCATTATAGTCCTCGCGTTCTGTTTGCCGTATTCGTAGTATTTCATGCCGTCATCTCCTGTCGTTATAGTTTTTGTTTTAAATCATCGTGCATATCCACGACAGCAGCGCCGCACTCGGGAAAAAGCAGATGACGTGCATGATATGCGTTTTCTTGTTGTAGCCGAAAAGATACCGCCCCAGCACGACGCGTGTTTCGGGGTAAAAGCGCGGAAAAAAGTCGAATCCCGCGTTGCAGAGCAGCACCCGGTCAAAGAATATAACGTCGAAGGCTTTGAGCAGCAGAAGCATAGTCAGGAACCTTGCCGCGAACTGCCAAAACGTGAATCCGTTTGCGATACCGTTCCAAGCGCCCAGCACCATAGCGCCGCCCATGAGTGCAAAGGCAAGAACGATCATCACCCAGCCGACGGCGTGCTGCCCCTTGAAGCGTTCGGGCTTGGTATTGGGGACAACGTCGCAGACCTCCTTCGGCGCGGAGGAAAAGAACCGCTTGTCCTGAACATAACCCACTCCGCCGAGCAGAAGCAGGAACAGACCCGCCATCATCATTATTGAAAGCAGTATCGTAACTATCATGTGTTGGTGTCCTTTCTGTTTTATCTTGTTTTATACAGATTAGCTTATGCTAACTACATTATAGCACCCATTCGGAAAAATGTCAATAACCAAATTGAACAATCAAGATATTTTTTCGATAATTTGCTTGTTGCATTTTTTGGCATGAACTGTAATACGAAGAGAGTTTTTTACATGAGAAGATACGTCATCACACAAAAGGCAGCGTTCAAAAAAAGCCCCTTCAAAGCTCACACAGATATGCGTGCGTGCTTTGAGGGGGCATATTTTGGTGAAGTTTTTACTCTGCGTTTTTGAGAGCTTCGGTCATCGGGACTTTCTTTATGCGCTTCATATCCGCAAGGGAGATAAGCAGGTAGACCATCACTGTTCCGCCGACGGAGATAAGCATATCGGAGATATTCACGCTGAATGTGAACCAGCCCGACATTTCCGTCATTATCGCCCGCCACAGCTTATCCACCAGCAGCGTGCCGAGATAAACGCATACGACGGACAATATCACCACGCATACAGTAGTCGTGCGTATGTACACGCTGTTTATCTCCTTGTTGTAGTAGCCCAACACCTTTGTCATGGAAATGGACACCGAGTTTTTCTCGATTATCTGCTTGGTGAGCAGATAAAGAAGCGCCGCCGCTATGATAAGGCATACCACAGCGAAGTATTTCGCGTAATTGCCGATAGAATGGTCAAGCTGTCTCGCCATAGCCGTGAGGTCGTCGGCGGTTATCACCTTGGCGATATAGTCCTCGGGGGTGCCTTCAAGGGGCTCGTCGGAGAAATAGCCCGTAAGCGTGTCCTTTTCGTCAAATGTGTTTTTGAACGTTTCTATCGGCATATACACCGCAAGCGTTCCCTCGCGGGCGTTCACGCGGCTGACGTTGAATGTGTATACTTCGGAGGAATACTTCTCTTTAAGGCTTATCGTATCGCCTGTTTTTAAGTGGAATTTGTCCGCGTAGTCGAAGGAAACGCATACGTTGATTCCTTCAAGCTCGCCCTCGTTTATGTACCTGCTGTCAGGCGTATATCCGTAAACAGTAATCACTTCGCCGTTCTTGATCTCCGAAACGGATTCAAGCTCGGTCATGAGGAATTTTTCGCCGTTTGAGGGGGTTATCTCGTTGTCGTCCTCGTCCTTGTCTGAGGTAAGCATTGTCTGATGATCTGCAATTACAAGCTCTCCCGAACGCTCAATAAAGCCGTTTATCGTTGAGGGCAGACCGAGACAGAAGCACATCATCACCATTACGAAGGTGAGCCCCACGAACATTACAAGATAATCGCCGATGCTGCGCAGGAAGACCCTCGTGCGGAACCTGTTGAGGAAAGACCATTTCGGCAGGCGTACCGCCTTTTTCCTCTTTGACGTGCTCAGGTCATGGCGCATGAATTTCAGAGGTGAGAGCCGCATTTTGTACGCGGTCAAGAATATCGTAACGGCTGACATTATGAGCAGCGGGGCAACGCTTGTTTTTATGAGCGCGTCGGAGCTGTAAAGGGTGACGTACTTCGGGAGGGAATAGGAGGCGTAGTACATATTCACCACCACTTTTTTGAGCACCGTGTACCCGAGGATATTTCCAACGACTGCGGCTATTATCGTTACAAGTATGGGAGCCGCCGTGTAGTGGAATATCAGCTCCGTTCTCGTGTAGCCCGAAGCGCGCAGGGTGCCTATCACCGCAGCGTCTTTTGTGATGGAGTTCTTCGCCGTTATCCCGAAGATGAAAGCAAGTATCACCACCAGCACGATCAGCAGATATTCGCACATGGTCTTGTCGCTGCCGAAGTCGTTCGTTGCAAAGTGTATCGCCTGATTTGCATACTCGGGAACAAAGTCTGTCAGCTTGTTGGTAGTTATATCATCAAGCGCTTCGATATCCTCAACGCCTATCGCGTTAAGGCGTTCTTTAAGCTTGTCGCCCCGGGCTTCAAGCTCGTCCTTTTCCTTTTGAAGCTCGTCTCCGCGTGCTTCGAGCTTTTCTCCCTCTTTTTTGAGCTCGTCGCCCTTAGCCTGCAATTTGTCGCTTTCGGCTTTGAGTTCGTCACCGCGTTTCTGCAAGTCTTCCGCCTTTTCTGCGAGCTTTTCGCCCTTCGCGGTGAGTTCTTCGCTTTCGCTCTGTATCTTTTTTAGCTCTGCCGCTGCCTTTACGGGGTCTTTTTGCATAAGTGCCTGGGCTGCCGCGGCTCTTTCTTTCAGTTCCGCGCCCTGCTGTTCAAGGGCGGCTTTCTCGGCTTCAAGCTCCTTGCCTTCGGCTTCAAGAGCTGTGCCGCGTTCTTTGAGGTTTTCTCCCTCCGCTTCAAGCTCCTCCGAGCGCTTTTTCAGCTCGTCGCCCTCCGTTTCAAGAGGCTCGGCTTTTGCCTTTAATTCATCGCCCTTTGCGGAAAGAATATCCGCTTCGTCCGCGATATTTGAAAGCTCCTTTGCCGTGTCTTTGTTGTCGGTTATGCCACCCGTAGCAGCGATGACGGCTATCTTCTCCGCAAGCTCCTCCGCGGCGTCCTTTTCGTTTTTCTCGGGCGTTTCGGTGAATTTGTAGGCGTACTGCCATACCGTCTTGCTTTCGAGAGCGGCAAACTGTTCGGCGGTCACAAATCCTATATCGAAGGTTATCGCGTCGAACATGGTGTCGGTGTTTTTCTTGTAGAGTGTGGAATAATCCGACGAAGCTATAAGCCCCGTGACCGTGAGCGCCTTGCCGCCGACATTTATCGTATCGCCCGTCTTTATCCCCGTATTGTCCGCGTGCATACGGTCGATGACTATGTCGCCGCTGCTTTGCGGCATTCTCCCGTCCAGCAGGGAAGCGAGGTTCACTTCGTCCCTCACGGTAAACACCCTTATGACAGCGTCCTCCGTGCCGTCGCGGTCTTTATCTTCGGAAAAGTCCTTGTAATACTGGTCGTAAAGCGTGATGCCTGCGGCGCTTATATCGTCACGCAGTCCGCCTATCTCGTTCTCAAGCTCAAAGTGTCCGTCTTCGATATTGTGATCGGTGAAGGAGCTTTTTGCCGCGGCTTCCATGCTGTTATTTGCAACGAAAAGCCCCGACGTGAAGCCTATCACCACTGTTAGCATGATGAAAAGGGCTAAGTAAATTTTCCCGTTGGCTTTAAGCTGCCTTAATATTCTCGCGTTAAGAGGATTTCTCATGATCTCTGTCCTCCCCGCGTTACCAGTCAAGCTCGGCGGCTTTTATCTTGTTTTGGTTGATTATGTTTTTGCGCACTACGCCGTCGCGCAGCTTTACGGTGTGGTCTGCCATGTTCTGGATCGCTTCGTTGTGTGTTACCATGATTATCGTGTTGCCGTACTTTTGATTTACGCTTTCGATAAGCTCCAGTATCTCTTTAGAGGTGTTGTAGTCGAGCGCGCCCGTGGGCTCGTCGCAGAGAAGTATGTCGGGGTTCTTGACGATAGCCCTGCCTATCGAAGTTCTCTGCTGCTGACCGCCCGAAAGCTGATTGGGCAGCTTGTGCCTGTGTTCGTACAGACCGAGGGTTTTCAGCAGTTCGTCTATATCCAAGGGCTTATCCGAGAGATACGCGCCTACCTCCACGTTTTCTTTGACGTTAAGGTCGGGGATAAGGTTGTACAGCTGGAAAACGTATCCCAAGTGCTTTCGGCGGTAATCGGTCAGCGCCCTTTCGTCCATATCTTTCAGCTTGTCACCGTTTATGGAGATGTACCCGCTGTCCGCGCTGTCTATGCCGCCCATGATGTTCAGCAGCGTGGATTTGCCCGAGCCGGAAGGTCCAAGTATCACGCAGAATTCGCCCTTTGCCACGGTAAAGCTCATGCCTCTCAGCACCTGCTGCGCCGAATCACCCTCGCCGTAGGACTTGCGTATATCGCATATCTCCAGAAATTTTGATGTATCCATGTTCTGCACTCCTTTGTGGTTAGCTCAATCTAACCTTATTTTACCACTCTCTTCCGAGGTTGTCAATGAGTTCAGACCAAATTCGGTGAAATATAGATTTTTAAAAAATCGAAAGCAAAAGAATTGTATAGGTTAGCTAACCGCAACTTAGCTTGTTGATACAGATAGGCAAAGTCTGAACATTTTTGGTGTTTTGATAAAAATAGATCATTGCCTGTCGGAATGATAATGCAGTACGCTGAGGATAACCGGCTTTTTGAGTATCTCATATTTCGGTGACATGATCATACCTCACTATCTTGTATTGCATTTTTAGAAAGTATATATTGGTTACCGAGAAAGCCCGTTCGCGACCCTCTTTCTCCAGTAAAGATGTACCGTCAGGAATGTGAGCCCCTCTCCTAAGCTCTCAAACGCTCCGTAAGCGCCGCCAACAGCCGTGCTGCCGAAGATGAGCTTCCATATCATACCTATCGCGAACGCGCCTATGATACCTACAATGCAGGTCAGCCTGTTCATTCCAGACCGCCCCGAAACGGTCACATAGAAGTGTATCGCGTAAATCATGAAAAGGCAAACGATAAGCGCCATATTTATCGGAGCGACTATTTCAGCCCAATGCAAGCAGAGCTTTTCGGCAAGCTCGGGACTCCCGCCGTTGTCAATGACCGTCTTGTAGCTGATTGGAAGGAGCGAGCCCAGCGCGAAATGCAGATAACCTGTCGAAGCCACGCCGATAAAGCCTATGTTGATAAGCACGCAGACGACCTTGCCGCATACCTCTGCCGTCATGCGGTAAAAGCTCACGCAGGCGGGGAGCATAAGGCTCATTCCGATAAATCCGAGAACCGCAGATATGACAAATCTTTGCTCGGACATATCAGCCCAAAGCGGCTCGACGGACGAGTTCGACAGCCCCGATTTGCAGTAAAGCAGGCAGTCGCCGACCATAAAGAAAACCGCCCCGATAGACCCAAGAAACGCAAATATACTGTTTTTTCCGTATTCGTTTTGCTTCATGTACTCACCTCTTTATATTCTCCGTTTCATACGATACTGCCCTTTTATTCCCACGCCGTCCCGCTCTTGTCGGTGTAACGTAAAGGCAAAAAGAGAGCCGTTTTACGGTTGTGAGAACGGCTCACTTATCCAAGCAGATGGTAGTTATATGATGCGGTTAGCTTTAATTTACCGGCAATATTATAGCACACATTTTATGACCTGTCAAGCCTTTTTGAATGATTCAAAAAAGACTTCATTCTGTCGGTTAAACTTGAACAACCAATCAGAATAATATCAAATAATTATGCACTGAAATTGCCGATTTTTTATGTGCAAACCTACAAAACATCATCGGCGGTTGTGAAACCCCTTGACAAGTTTTCTTATTTGTGATAATATTGATATGCGGTTAGCGATATATAACCGCGAATTATTTGGGCATAGGTTAGACGTATCTAACTATTTGTGAAGATGGGGGCGGATCAATGTCTTTTGGCAAAAAGAGCAGGAAAACAGCAATAATAATTGCATTTATGCTCGTCCTTCTGTCTGTTTCACCAATATATTTATTAAGAGCTTTTGCGGATAGCTCCCCCGGGTTTATACCGTCGTGGGAGGAATACGCTGCCGCAGGGAATCCGACCGGGACGTATAACGATGTGGCAAATGCGATAGACGACTGTATCGAGGCTTCCATAAAGCTGTACAAGTCGGGTGACAAGGAAGGCGCATATACTCCCGCGCTCAACATCTATAATTTCTACTATGAGACGTCGGGCTTTGAAAGGGCTGTGAACGGATACTCGGGTTCGGAGGTCAGCAAGGCGGAGCTGCAATTCAAAACGGCTCGAAAAGCAGTCAAGAAAGACCTCGGCGAGGAAACGGTCGTTGCCGAGTTCGTGAAGCTGAGCGAGATACTCCATATACAGGCAAATCACCTTGACGGTCTCGGAGATACAGGGGAAAGCGCGTTCAATGCTGACGGAACTCGAAAGGGTGCGCCTGCGACAGGGGAGGAAAGTGCTTCCGCAGAGGAAAACACATCGCAGACCATAGAGACCGAAGCTCCACAGACAGACACCACTGCGGAACAGGCGCCGTCCGCACAAACTCCTGCCAAGACGAGCGGCTGGGTGACATTCACCTCGTGCTTCGCGATCATTCTCCGCGAGGGTCTTGAGGCGATACTTGTAGTCGGAGCGATAATTGCCTATCTCGTCAAGAGCGGCAATAAGGATAAGCTGAAGCACGTATATCTCGGCTGCGTTCTGGC
>JAILFF010000219.1 GCA_024697705.1 Ruminococcus sp. | reverse complement strand
CCTAAGACTTTTGGTCTGCCCTCGTTTTGCGTAATTTTTCTGCTTTGCGCTATCTTTTATCTTATATCCTTCATCTTTTATCTTATTCCTTAACGCCGCCCATATTAACGCCCTTCGCAAAATACTTCTGAATGAACGGGTAAATAACGAGTATCGGTATTATCGAGCAGACGATCAGCGCGTATATCACCGAATCGGGCGCGTAGGTGTGGGATAGCTGCCAGTTCGTCGTAAGCTCGGGGTCGGAGTATTCTTCGAGCCTGAGCCTCATGTAAACCTGCAAGGGCTGCTCGTTGGTGCTCGATATCATCTGTCTCGCCCAGAAGTACCCGTTCCAGCGCGAGATACCGAAGAACAGCGCCACGGTCGCAAGAATCGACTTGCTCATGGGCAGATATACCTTCCACAGCACCTGCATCTCGGTAGCGCCGTCAACTATCGCCGCCTCCTCTATCTCGGAGGGAACGCCCTCGAAAGCGTTTCGGAGCAGGATTATATTCATCGCCTGCATACCCATCGCGATGACCACGAGCCACTTGTCGTCGTAGATGCCGACGCTCTGAAACACTCTCTTGGTGGCTAAGTAGTTCAAATACTGCGGTACGAGACCCGCGCTGAACCACATCGTGAATACTAAAAAGAAATTGAAGGTCTTGCGGAACAGGAGACGCTTTTTCGACAGAGCGTAGGCTCCGAATATCGAAAGCAGCATCTCCCACAGCGTTCCGTAGAAGGTGAGAAAAAGCGTATTTGTGTAGGCGTTCCAGAATACGTTGTCATTGAAAACGTCCTTGAACGCATCGAACTGCGTGTTCTTCGGGAACAGGACTATCGTCGAGTCCCTGACCTCCGCATACCCGCTTATTGCCGAAGATATCGTGTAGACAAACGGATACAGGCAGCCCACCGCGAACATCGTCAGCAGCAGATAGCTCAGAAGCTTGAAGATAAGCTCCGATATTTCAAGTTTTCTTCTCATAAAGCTACCTCTTTAATAAAGCGAAACGTCGGAAGCCTTGCGGGAAATGGTATTCGCTCCGATAACGAGCAGCATCCCGATAATATTGTTCATCATTTCTGCCGCCGAAGCCAAGCCTTTGAGCGAACCCGCGATACCGTTTCTCTGCGCGAAGGTGGAAACAACATCCGCGGTAACGTAGGTGTTCGGATTGTAGAGCAGCAGCACTTTTTCATAACCGATGTTGAGCAGCGAGCCTATCCTCGTTATCAGCATTATCACGATGGTCGAAAGAATCGAGGGCAGGACGACGTATCTCATCTGTGCGAGCTTGTTTGCGCCGTCTATCTGTGCCGCTTCGTAGCTTGTGGGCGAGATGGCGATTATCGCCGCGAAGAATACTATGCTGTCGTAGCCCGCGCTCTCCCATATGCCGCTTATCTGATATATGGCGCGGAAGAACGCCGGGTTGTTCAGCATACCCGCATACGCCGTTTCGCCCGAAATAAGCCCCGCATTGGTTAGCAGCTGCGAGATAACGCCGGGCTGCATTCCCGAAGTGTCCGAGCCCTGCTTGACGAGCATCATAACGAGCGAGGTCATAACAACGGTGGACATGAATTTCGGCAGGTAGGTAAGCACCTGATAGATGCTCCGCGCTATGTTCGAGCGTATCTCGTTGAAGAACAGTGCTATGATTATCGGCATCGGAAAGCCGAATACCAGTCCGTAGAAGCTCAGCAGGAACGTGTTGCGGAAGGCTCTCCAGAACTGCGTCGAAAGCTCGGCGTTGCCCGTGCCGAGAAGCAGCGTGCGGAAGTAGGAAAATCCCGAGTAATACTGATCGGCGACGGATTTTGCGTCCTCCGTGAGCTTGAAGCTGCCAAGTAGCTCATACATCGGGAAATATCTCCACAGCAGGAAAACGAGTATCATCGGAACAAGCATCAGATAAAGCCGCCAGTCCTTTGCGACCGTGCGAATGACGTTCAGCCAGTAGTGCTTTTCCACATCGTCGCGGACAGCCTGTTCGGGGTCTTCTATATAAGTGCCGCTTTCCTCATCAAAGATCAGAAAGTCGGCAGCTTTGTTCGTCATAGTTCCATACCTCCCAAGTATTTAAGGTGAACAGTGAATAGTTAACAGAGAATAGTAAAGGATCGCCTTCTGAGCGTTATTGCGTTCGCTTCGCTCCGCATTTTACCGATCACATTTGAACAGCAGCATTTAATGCGGAGCGAACACATGGTCATCACCGAAGGCGATACATTAACTGTTAACTTTCCAACAGCTTTTTTCGGCGTTCCGACTGTGTGCGGAGAAGATACGCTATCTGATCCTCGAAAAGCCCGTCAAGCTTTCTTGCCAATTGGACTGCCACTATCGCGAAGAGCAGCGAGAGCGAGTCTGTCGTGAAAAGCTTCACGATGTCCCCGACCATGCCGCCTAAAGCCAGTCCCACGAGCCATCTGCCGAGCTGCGCTCCGACAAAAGCCGTGACTGTGAACAGCAGCGTCATCGAGGGCTTCGATCTGATCTTTTCCTTGCCGAAGACCTTGAACAGCGCAAGAGCAATAAGCTCTAAGCAGTTGCCAATGCAGTAGACCGCGAACTGTCTGCCCGTCGCTCCCGAAGCTATGCAGAGCGCCAGACCTCCGCCCGCCGCCTGCACCGCAGCCCAGCCGCCCCAGCGCATCATCACGATGCTCACTATCGCGATCGTGGGCGAAAGTACATATATTTCGGAGGGGAACCACACCCTTGCGGCAGTGGTTATCACCGCCTCCGCTATCGTCAGTATGATGAACATGATACCGAGATCTATCGTCCTGTATTGCTTTAAAGATAAATTCATTCAGATCATTCCTTATGGTATCGGTCGTTTACTATACATATTTTAACTTAAAATCTCATAAAAGTACAGAACCAAAAGCGATAACTTTATGGACTGAACGGATATTTCGCTGCATTTCAGCTCAAAACAGCGCTTTAATTTCCATAAACAGGGATATGATATTATACAATTTATATTAACTCACTGCGTTTTTGTTGGCTTGTTTGTCAATTAATTATCAAGCATTAGCAAAAAATGCCTTGCTTTCCGAAGGCAAGGCGCAATAAACGATCAATGATATTGAACTTTGCGGATATTCAAAATACAGCACAGCCGATATTATGCATCAGCCGTTTAGTCCATTTCAGCCGAAAGCCCGCGCAGATATTCGTCCATCGCTTCGGCGACCTGCTTCGAGTAGTTGACGGCTTCAACGACCGTCCTCGCTCCGCGAACCACATCGCCCGCCGCGAAAATGCCGTCGCGGGTGGTCTTGCCGTAGGTGTTCGTCACGAGTAAGCCTCTGTCGGTAACATCGAGCCCCGTCGTCGTGGAAACTATCCTGTCGCGGGGACCCTGCGAAACAGCTATGATAGTCGAGCTTGCGGGATAGAGCTTTTCCGTACCCTCGACGCGCCGCTTAACGCCGTCCTCGCCCTTCTCCACGCGGACGAATATCGTTCCGTCGTCGGTTATCTCGACAGGCTCTGCTCCC
The DNA here is from genome assembly GCA_024697705.1 of Ruminococcus sp. Lineage (GTDB taxonomy): Bacteria > Bacillota > Clostridia > Oscillospirales > Ruminococcaceae > YE71. The sequence continues at coordinate 6,033 of JAILFF010000219.1, read as the reverse complement.
GTAACAAACTCGACGCCGTCGTACTTCGCGTACTCGACTTCGGCAACGCTCGCCGCCGGCTTTTCCGAACGTGCAAAGACCGTCACCTTGCGGCAGCCGTGCCGAAGCGCCGTTCGCGCTACGTCCATCGCGGAATTTCCCGCGCCGATTATGTTAAGGCTCTCGCCCAAAGTGTAAACATCGGGGTTCGTCAGATAGTTTATCGCGAAATGCACGTTGCCGAGAGTTTCACCCTTGATGCTCAGGGTGTTCGGCTTCCATACTCCCGTGCCGATGAATAACGCCTTGTAGCCGTCGCGGAACATATCGTCGATCGTGATCGTCGCGCCTATCGAGGTGTTAGGGCGTATCTTGATACCGAGCGAGAGCATCAGCTTTTTGTACTTTTCGAGTATCTGCTTGGGCAGGCGGAACTCGGGTATACCGTAGCGCAGAACGCCGCCTATCTTCTCGCGGGCTTCAAATATCGTTATATTGTAGCCCTTTCGCGCAAGAAGTATAGCAATCGTTATGCCCGCGGGGCCTCCGCCGATAACGCCTACGTGTATGCCGTTCTTTTTTATCTCGCCGAAATCGAGCTTGTCGAAATAAGCGTCGCTGATGTAATTTTCTATATCGCCGAAATGCACGGGCGAGCCTTTTCTTCCGAGAATACAGTTGCCCTCGCACTGATTGTCGTGGTTGCATATCAGCGAGCAGATAACGCTGAGCGGATTGTTCTCGAAGAGCATACTCCCCGCCTTGTCGATATCGCCGTCAAGAAACGTGCGGATAACATCGGGGACAGCCGTATTTATCGGGCAGCCCTTGCGGCAGGTCGGGTTCTTGCAGTTCAGGCAGCGCCGCGCCTCGCTTATGATGTTGAAAGCCATAGGTCATCTTTCCTTTCTTTTCTGCGCGGCGTAGTGCTTCGGCGAGCAGCCGAAATATTTCTTGAACACTCTCGAAAAATAAAGCGAATCGGAATAACCGCAGACAAAAGCTATCTCGGAGATATTCTGTTCGACATTCTCGGTCGAACAAAGCAGCTTTTCAGCCATCTGTATGCGAAGCCCCGTGAGATAATCGTGCGGGGTCATGCCGACCTCGCTTTTGAACAGCTTCCGCAGATAATCGTAGCTGAACGGTATCGAATGAAGATACTTGTCGAGCTTGTAGTTGCAGTCGCTGAAATTCTGCATGATATTGCTCTTTATCTCGTCAACTATGCCGCGTATCGGCTTGACATGGCGGAACGCCGTAACGTAATTCACGATAAGATTCCCCAAAGCGCCGAGGATCAGCTGCTTGCTGTCAAGCTCGCAGTTGAAGAAATAGAACGAATCCTTGAACGCATTAAGGATATGCCCGTCGGTGTCGTCGGAGATCATCAGCGGATCCTTAAAACGAAAGGTAGCGTCGGCGATATGGATATGGATATTCGTAAAGCCCTCTTCGCTGACGTTGATGTGAAGTATCTGCGGAGGGATTATCACTATATCGCCCACGCCGTATTTTATCACCCTGTCGCCGAACTCGAACTGCCCCTGCCCGCTCGTGCAGTAGACAAGCTCCCACTCGGTATGGCAGTGCTGCTTTGTCGAAAACGTGATAAGATGCTTTCCGGCATAAACAATACTGTTCATAACAAGTCACCTCCCCAAAAAGGTCAAACTGTAAATGAGCAATTACTTTAAGATAAAAGATTAAAGATAAAAGATAAAAGATATAATACGCAACAGTGAAATATTGGTTTTTAATTTCAAACACGGGGATTAAAAAATATCTTTTATCTTTTATCTCTTATCTTTTATCTTTTTTACAAATGCTCATTTAAAATCTATTTTATTTGAAATACCCGAGAAGCATATCTTTTTCTTCGTCGGTCAGTTTGCGGCTCCACGGTACTCTGCCTTCGGGAATGTTTCCGTATTCCGCAAAACGCGCCGTCTTGTCGCGTCCCGAGTCGTTCCAGCCGTCAAAGCCCTCACGCGAGATGTGCCTGCCGTATTCGCAGCCGATGAAGCTGCATTTCCCGTGATCGCGCCACGGACGGGCAAGGAACACCGAGCCGTCAGCGACTTTGTCCTCGCAGGTGAAACGGCATCTGTCGAAAACAAAGCCCGTTTTCTGCTCAAAGCCGTGAGCGGGCGCCGCCGCGTATCCGTGACCGCGCACATCATACACCGAACGAACTTCGCACTCCTCGAACAGAGCGCTGCCGCAGCCGAAAATGAAATCAACATTCCCCGCGATCATGCAGTTCCTGAACACCTGCCGCATATTCCCCGCCGCCCGCAGAGGGTCCTTCAAAAAGCCGTAATACCTTATGATAAGATCGGCGGGGAGCGGCCCGCAGAACACGGTGTCCTGCGTTGAGACAAATCGGCAGTTCTCGGCAAGAAAGCCGTCCGCGCAGACGGTAAGCGCTACCTCCTGCCCCTTTTCCTCGGGACAAAGCGCGTCGTTTTCGACCGTGATATTCTTAAAAGTCACACGCGGCGCAAGCACGGCAGCGGTGTACGTTCTGAACGTGTTGTACTCCACGCCCTTTTCGTCGAGCTTGTTGGCGTAGTCGCCCCAGACGATCTTCGTATCGTCCGCCGAGTTCCCGACGAGCTCGACTCCCGGAACCGATATTTCAAGCTTTTCGCGGTAAACACCCGCCGCAAGCACGATACGGGCGCCGTCGCCGCAGTTTCCGAGCGCCTCCGAAATGCTGTCGTTCGGCGTAAGATCAACGATTTTTGTCGGCTTTGCAGCCGTCATAGCTATATCCTTCATGCTGTCATCACCCATCCCGTTTCGGCTTGTGAAAAATTTATCACAAAAGATTTTGCAGTACCGCCCGTTCTTTTATACATTCTATCATATTACGGACAACTTTTCCAATATCAAAAGTGAAATATTTATGGACAATTCGGTTAAGTTTATATGTATAAATCCGTGTTTTGTTAAAATATTGATATAAGTCGAAATGATTTTCGCACGGTTTTGCGCAGCGTTCCATATTATCGGCGCTGTCACGGCGGATATTTCCGTCGGACAAAACAGCAATCGCCTATTATTTTCCACCCGACAAAAAAGGCAACGGATAAGACTCCTTTTGTCCACTTGCATTTTTTGCGTTTTTATGATACAATTATATCTGTAAAATGATATCCGCTTAAGGCTGCAAAGGAGGAACACGCCCATGAAAAAACTCACTCTCGGTATCGTCGCAGATGTTGACGCGGGCAAGACCACGCTCTCGGAGGCTATGCTCTTTATCTCGGGCGCTACCCGCAAAATGGGCAGAGTTGACAGCGGCAGCGCCTTTCTCGATACCCACGAGCTTGAAAAACAGCGCGGCATCACCATCTTCGCAAAGCAGGCGGTGTTTGAGCTGAACGATACGCGTTTCTACCTTGTCGATACCCCGGGGCACGCCGATTTCGCTGCCGAAGCCGAACGCGCCCTCACCGTCCTTGACTGCGCCGTGCTGCTGATAAGCTCCCTCGACGGCGCCGCCGCTCATACCGAGACCCTTTGGCGTATGCTGAGGAAGCGCGGCGTTCCTACCGTCGTTTTCGTCAACAAGACCGACCTTGCGGGCTTTGATAAGATCTCGCTAATGAACGGTCTTCACAAACGGCTCGGCGACGCGATAATAGATTTCTCCATGTCCGATGAGGAACGTGACGAAGCCGCCGCCATGTGCGACGAAGCCCTTCTCGAAGCCTACGACGGGCGCGGCTGTCTTTCCGATAAGGAGCTTGCGGGGGCGTTCTCGCGGGGGAATATCTTCCCGTGTCTGTTCGGCTCGGCGCTGAGAAACGAGGGTGTTGAGGAGCTGATGGGTCTCATCTGCCGACTTGCCCCGCAGCCCGTCTACGGCAGCGAGCTTTCGGCGGCGGTGTTTAAGATCGACCGCGACAAGGACGGCAAGCGTCAGACCCTCATGAAGCTGACGGGCGGTTCGATAAAAGTGCGCGAAACGATAAGCTACCGCGGCGCGAACGGGCTCCCCTGCGAAGAAAAGATCGCCCGCATACGCATTTACAGCGGCGGCAGATTTACCGAAGTCGAAAGCGCCGAAGCGGGCGACGTCTGCGCCGTGCTGGGGCCGGTGAACACCTACGCGGGTCAGGGTATCGGTGCCCGTCCCGACGATACCTCCCGCCGCACCGAGCCCGTCATCAGCTGTGCGGTGTACGCGAATGACCCCGCCTGCGATAATTTCACTCTGCTAAAATATCTTAAAGAATTGCAGGAGGAAGACCCCGCGCTGAACGTCGGCTTCAATGAGCGGCTCGGCGAGGCAGAAATTCGTCTTATGGGCGAAATGCAGACCGAAGTTTTAAAAAGCGAGATAAAGCGCCGTTTCGGGGTGGAGATCACGGTCGGTGCGGGGCGCGTGCTCTACCGCGAAACGATATCGAACACCGTAGAGGGCGTGGGGCATTTCGAGCCGCTGCGCCATTATGCCGAAGTGCATCTTATCCTCGAACCGCTGAAACGCGGCAGCGGGTTAGTCTTTGCAAGCAGCGTTTCGGAGGACTTGCTCGACAAAAACTGGCAAAATCTGATAATTTCGTCGTTGAAAGCAAAGGAGCATATCGGCGTGCTGACGGGCTCGCCCATCACCGACATGAAAATAACGCTCTCGGCGGGACGGGCTCACCCGAAGCACACGGAGGGCGGCGATTTCCGCGAGGCAGCATGGCGGGCGCTGCGTCAGGGCTTAATGAAAGCCGAAAGCCTGCTGCTCGAACCGTTTTTCTCGTTTACTCTGACCGTTCCGACGGCGCAGACGGGGCGGGCGATGAACGACCTAACGCAGCTCGGCGCGGAGTTTTCTCAGCCCGACAGTGAGGACGAATTTTCGGTGATAAGGGGACGCGCTCCCGCGGCGAAAATGCGCGGCTACGCGGCGGAGCTTGCCTCATACACGGGCGGCAAGGGGCGGATAGCTCTCGAAAACGGCGGCTGCGATATCTGCGCCGAAAGTGAAAAAGTCATTTCGGAAGCGGCGTATTCCCCCGAAGCCGACCTCGAAAACACGCCCGACTCGGTGTTCTGTTCGCACGGCGCGGGAGTTGTGGTGAACTGGCGCGAGGTGGAAGAAAAAATGCATCTCGAACCGACGCTAAAGCGCACAAGTCCGCACCGACCGCCCGAAAAAGCGCGTAATTACAGTCTTTCGGAGGACGAGCTTGAGCGGATAATGCAGAAGATAGCTCCGAAAAAAGAGCAGCCGCAGGAGGACGAAGAGACCCGTCTGCGCCGCCGCGAGGAAAAATCGCAGCCGAAATTCAAGCCCGAGACCCGTCCGCGGCTGCTGATCGTTGACGGCTACAACATCGTGTTCGCGTGGGAGGAGCTGCGGGAGCTTGCGGCGGTGAACATAGATTCGGCTTGCGGGCGGCTTGCCGATATGCTTATAAATTATGCGGGGTTCAGGGGTCTGCCGCTGATGCTGGTTTTCGACGCTTACAAAACGCCTGCTGTCACGCCGAACAAGCTGCGTTCGGATTCGATCGAGATCATTTACACGAAGTCGGGGCAGACGAGTGATGCGTATATCGAGAGTTTTTGCAGTGCTAACCGCAATAAGCATAGGATAACAGTTGCGACTAATGACGGGCTCGTGCAGTTATCAATCATGCGGATAGGAGCGTTAAGAATGTCGGCGAACGAGTTAAAGCGGAATGTTGAAGAGACAGAAGCAAGAATTGCGGAAATAATAAAGCGAAATAACACATAGAACCGCCAAACCAACACAAAACGCAAAACGAGGGCATATTAAAAGTCTTAGGAAGGGGGTGTGGGGGAGAACCCTTCTTCAGAAGGGTTTCCCCCACAGAAGCCTACGACGGCAGAAAACTTATCGGTAAAGAGCAAGGTGTACGGTTCAAAATAAAATCGGCAATTTCGAGAAAATCTAACAAAAACGCAGAATCGAACAGCTCTGCAAAAGTGAGCGAAAACAAGGAAATTGCCGATTTTATTTGGACGAAAGAGCGAAGCGATTTTCGTCCAACGAAGGCGCGGGACTCCGAACATTTCTGACGG
>JAILFF010000274.1 GCA_024697705.1 Ruminococcus sp. | reverse complement strand
CCTTCTGAAGAAGGGTTCTCCCCCACACCCCCTTCCTAAGACTTTTGGTTTGCCTTCACTTCTGATTTGCGTTCACTTCTGATTTGCCCTTACTTTGCATATAATTTGTGAATAGCGCCGAAATTCGACCGCTCCGTTCGTTTAAGTCTACAAAATTTATTTAAATATGTCAAATTAAAGTCCGATAATCACAAATCTGATGAACATATTGCACAAAACACTCGGTGAATGACTTATTAAATATGTTTCATAATATAACCAATTCTTTAAATGTTGATGAATCACCTCAAAAATTGTGGTATAATATTGTTGAAGTTACAACACTTGCTTAGTATTAGTATTTATTGCTTCAGGAGGAAAAACTATGTCAAATACTATATCCAAGACTATCGGTAAGGAAGAACTTAAGGAAAAGTTCATTGCCGTTCTTCACGATGATTTCCAGACTACCCCCGACGAGGCTTCCGATCAGCAGATCTATGAGGCTCTTACCAATATCGTTGTGGGCATACTTAAGGCAAAACGCCGCAAGTTTACCGTAAAAAACCGCTCCGAGGGTCAAAAGAAGGTCTACTACCTCTCGATGGAGTTCCTTATGGGTCGAAGCCTTAAGACCAGTATCTATAACCTCGAAATGGTTGACGAGACCGTCGGTATGCTCAAAGACCTCGGTATCTCCATAAACTCCGTTTACGAGATGGAGCCCGACGCGGGTCTCGGCAACGGGGGCTTGGGCAGACTTGCCGCCTGCTACCTCGACGCTCTCGCAGCCGACGGCTACCACGCTACCGGCTATTCGATACTCTACGAATACGGTATCTTCAAGCAGAAGCTCGAAGATGGCTGGCAGACCGAGCTTCCCGATAACTGGCTGCCGGGCGGCTCCGCACTGCTCGTTGCCTGCCCCACTCAGGCGGTAGAGGTACGCTTCGACGGCGAGCTTAAGGAAAGCTGGGAGAACGGCTTCCATACCGTTGAGTTATTGAACCCGACTACCGTTCTCGCCGTTCCCTACGATATGTACGTTTCGGGCTACGGCAGCGAGGCGGTTTCAAAGCTCCGTCTGTGGAAGGCAGAAGTTCCCTCCTTCGATATGGCTATGTTCAACAAGGGCGATTATTCCAAGGCTCTCGGCAGAAACATCATGTCGCAGGCTATCACAAAGGTTCTCTACCCGAACGACAACCACGCGGAGGGCAAGTCGCTCCGCTTAAGACAGCAGTATTTCATGTCGGCGGCTTCGGTTGCGGATATCGTAAATACTCATCTGAACGTATACGGCACGCTCGATAACCTCGCCGATAAGGTAGCTATACACATCAACGACACCCACCCGACCCTCGCTATCCCCGAGCTGATGAGGATCATGCTCGACGAGTGCGGCTACGACTGGGACAGCGCTTGGAACATCGTTACCCGCACGTTCGCTTATACGAACCACACCGTAATGCCCGAGGCTCTCGAAAAGTGGGAATGTAACCTGCTTAAGAGCGTCGTTCCGAGAATCTACTCGATCATCGTGGAGATCAACGAGCGCTACTGCCGCGGTCTGTGGGAGATGTACCACGACGAGGCAAAGGTAACGAGAATGTCCATCATCGAGAAGAACATGGTCAAGATGGCTACCCTCTGCGTACACGCTTCGCACCATGTAAACGGCGTTGCGAAGATCCATTCCGAGATCATCAAGCGCGAGACCTTCCGCGACGAGTACGAATACACTCCCGAAAAGTTCACGAACGTTACAAACGGCATCGCTTACAGAAGATGGCTCTATCAGTCGAACGAGGGTCTTACCAAGCTTCTTAAGGACACCATCGGCGACGGATTCCTCCGCAGCGCTTCCGAGCTTATCAAGTTCCGCGATTTCGCCGACGACAAGGACGTTCTCACCGAGCTTACCAAGATCAAGAAGACCAACAAGGAGCGCTTTGCCAAGTACGTCAAGAACCGCTACGGCGTTATCTTAAACACCGATTCGATCTTCGACTGCCAGGTAAAGAGACTGCACGAGTACAAGCGTCAGCAGCTGAACGCCCTCAATATCATCGCCGAGTACAACTACCTGAAAGCCAATCCCGACGCGCCGTTCGTACCGAAGACCTACATCTTCGCGGCTAAGGCGGCTCCGGGCTACTACATGGCAAAGCAGATAATCAAGCTCATCTGGAACATCTCTCAGGAGCTTGCGAAGGACAAGAAGCTGAACGAAAAGCTGAACGTCATCTTCATGGAGGACTACTGCGTATCGCTTTCCGAGATACTCATGCCCGCCGCCGACATCTCCGAGCAGATCTCCCTCGCGGGAACCGAAGCTTCGGGAACGGGCAACATGAAGCTCATGATAAACGGCGCTATCACTTTAGGTACGCTTGACGGCGCGAATGTTGAGATATTCGAGCAGGTAGGTGCTGAAAACATTCTGCTGTTCGGCATGAACGTTGACGAGGTCGAAAGAGCGAAGCAGGGCTACCGTCCGATGAACATCTACAACTCGAACGGCGTGCTTAAGGGCGCTGTCGATATGCTGACGAGAGGCATCAACGGCGAGCAGTTCGTTGAGATATCGAACTCACTGAGAAACGTTGACACCTACATGGCGTTTGCGGACTTTGCAAGCTATCAGGACGCTCAGAGAAGAGCGAGCGAGAGCTATGTTGACACGATGAAGTGGGCTAAGATGAGCCTTATGAACATCAGCGGCGCGGGTATCTTCTCGGCTGACCGTTCGGTTGACGAATATGCGAGATATATCTGGCAGTTACAGAAATAACAAGCAAGTTTCCTTCTTATAAATCAAAAGAGAACGCGGTCTCGGCTGCGTTCTTTTTTGTATGCTGTATTCCGCCGCGATCCGCAAAAAAAAGCTCCCCCGAAGGAGAGCTTTCTTGATCATGATAAAATTACCGAGCTTATACCGGCGGGACGTATGATCTCCAGTTGTTATTCTGAGAACGGTAGGTATCCCAGGTAATGGGATCGGGATACTGACCAACGACTATCTCGGGATCGACGACCTTATTGTTTGCCGACGAGTCGCCCGTCCACTGTACATAAACTGCATCGAGACCGTTGATCTTCGTCTTATCTACCCATACATGACCCGAATTGATGCCGTTAGTCGCAAGAATATCGTGTATACGCTTCTGTGCAACGGTCAGGGCGCTCTGAGGCGGGATATTGCAGTCAATTACCTGCTGACCGTAATCGCTTAAAACCGTATCCATATCGGAACCGTCGAGAGCGTTTCTTTCGGTAAAGAACTCAACAACGCCGTGATACGCCGTCTTGGCATTGGTATTCGCCGCTCTGAGCTTTGCCTTTCTGATGTAGTTGAGCATCGTAGGTACCAGCATCGCCGCAAGTACGCCGACGATCGCTATTACAACGACAAGCTCGACCAACGTAAAGCCTTTTGTGTTTTTTCTCATAGAAAAATACCCCCTCCGTATTTAACTATCGAACCTTTAACCTTCCATAATTCTATAAATAAACCCCGGTTATGAAAGACAAGCACGTTACTTAAATCGTTTAACCGCCTTTTCGCCCAAGCGGTCGCGCACTTATCCCTCATATTTGGATAATTATAACACGTGTTTATTTTCAGTATATATACATTTTATTAAATATATATTAACTGTCCAAAAATCTCCCATTTGCACAAAATGCCCGAAAACGTTTTATATATTTTATCTCTCATGATATACTATTATTTACAAAATATTCCTCATACCATACCAAGAAGGTATATATTGTCCAGACCTTGCGCCACAGGTCGGAGTTACCGCCGACATACTCGGCATAGATCGCCTTTATTTCGTCGATATTGAAGAATTCCGCGGCTATATCGCTGTCGAAAAGACGGCGCACATCGGCGTTGTAATTCTCGTCCGCGAGCCAGATTCTTACAGGCACGATGAAGCCGAGCTTCTTGCGGAAAGCTATCTCCTCGGGGAGGACCTTCGCGGCGGCGGTGCGGAAGGCTACCTTGTTCTGCTCCTCCGTTACCTTGTACTCCGCGGGCATACGCGAGGCGATATCGAATATTCTGCGGTCGGTAAGCGGCATACGTATCTCCAGCCCCGCCGCGGTGGACATCTTATCCACATTCAGGTAAATATCGCCTTCGAGCCAGATCTGTATGTCAACATCGGACATCTTGGTAAGCGGGTCAAGCCCTTCGGTCTCGTCGTAGATGTACTTTACCAAATTTATCGGCAGAACGGACGGGTCGTAGCTCTTCAAAATGCGCTGCTTTTCGTCCTCCTTCATGATGTTGGTGTTGCCGACATAAAACGTTTTCAGATTATCACCGTAGCGCTCGGCGTTGCGGTAGACATTGTAGCCGCCGAAGAACTCGTCGCTGCCCTCGCCCGAATAGCAGAGCTTTGTGTGCTTTGCGGTTGCGTTGCAGCCTAAAGTAAACACGATAGCCGAAGCGTCGCCCAAAGGCTGCTCCATATTGAGCATGGTATAATGCACGATGCCGAAGAAATCCTCGGGGCTAACTTTCAGCACGCTGTGACCGCGCCCGAGAACGTCCGCCGTTACCTTAGCCACGCGGGATTCGTCGAAGCGTTCCTCGTCATAGCCGCAGCTGTCGGTCATCTGCGCGTCGCTCATGGCAAGCACGTAAGCCGAGTCCACGCCGCCCGAAAGGAACGATTCTGCGGTCTCGTCCTCGTCCTTGACCTCCGTCATGATATGGCGCATGGTCTCGTTTATCTCGTCGGCGTAGTCCTCAACGGACTTGCTGCGGTCGGGGTGAAATTCGGGCTTCCAGTAGCGGGTGATCTCCGCTTTGCCGTTCTCAAACGTTAAAGCGCAGCCGGGCATGAGCTTTTTCAGTCCCATAAAGAACGTATCCTCGCCCGCAACGTAAGTCAGCGTGAGGTAGATTTGCAGCATATCGCGGTTTATCTCCTCGACAAAGCCCTCCTGCTTCATGATATCGCGTATCATGGTGCCGTAAAGAAGCTTACCGTCGGCGGTGATATAGTAGTAAAACGGTTTCGTACCGAACTGGTCGCGAACGCAGACGGTCTTTGCGCCGTCCTCTATCGCGAAAGCGAACATACCGTAGATATGATCGGCAACGCCTATGCCCCATTTATCATAGCCCGCCTTGATTATAGCAGGCTCTCTCTCCTCGCGGGGCATACCCTCGTTAAGATCAAGCTCTTTGACAAGCTCTCTGTGGTTGCGGATATGTCCTCTGTAACATTTTAACTCGCTCATAATAAATCTCCTTGTTGAATACTTATCTAAATTTTTGTGTTTTACAAATTTTGTAGGGCGGGGGCTTGCTCCCGCCGCTTGCCTGCGCAATTCTGCCCCACCGTCGCGATTTTCTGACATTCGCGCTTTTCTTTGCGAAAATCGCTGCGCTCTTTCGCAAATTAAAATCGGCAATTTGCTTGTTTCCGCTCTGTTTTGCAGAATCATTCACGTTGATTGTTTTTGTCACATTTTCTTGAAATTGCCGATTTTATCTTTGGACTCAACAACTTCTCTTTTTCCGTAAACTTGCAAGCGCCGCCAGCTTTTCTGGGGGAAACCCTTCTGAAGAAGGGTTATCCCCCAGACCCCCTTCCTAAGACTTTTGGTTTTGCCCTTAGTTCTGCTTTTTTCTCTTTTACTTCTTAATCTCTTTTATAACATTCTTTAACTCACTTAAAAACAGCTGATCTGTCTTGCTTAAACGATAACTGCTCTGATAGATCAGCGAATCACGGTTCGTATGCTTCACCGCACACGGTCTCTGCACCAGACCGCACCGCTTCAACACCGTCTCGGGCATCGGCGAAACATACATAAATGTCTCGGGCGAAGCGCTCAAAATATCGAACTGACTTCCGCGCTCAAAGACATATATATGCCGCTTGTGCGATCTCATGCGCGTGGATTTCTTCTGCAACGCCGCCGAAACGTTCGGCACCGCCGTGTCGCCGTGAACTATCTCGATAAGCTCGGCAAGCTGCTCGTCCTCGATTATGTCGTACTTTGCAAGCGGACTGTTCTCGCTTATCAAAAGCACATAATCGAACGTCATTATCTCCTGCGAACGCAGATTTTTCTCCGCAAGCAGCGAGGTGAAAAAGTCCTCCTGCGAAAGATCGTAGCGTATGATCGCAAGCGAACACTCACACTCGATAACGGCGTTCACCGCTTCGAGGGAATTGGTCTCCTTGAATTTGATGTCCATAAGCTCCGACTGCGGAAGCTTTGCCATAAACTCGGTGAAAGCGTGCGTGATGTAGCTTGCGCGGGGGAGCATCAGCTGAAAATCTATCCGCGAAGCGCTGTTGTCGCGGTAAAGCTCC
>JAILFF010000197.1 GCA_024697705.1 Ruminococcus sp. | reverse complement strand
GTTTCAATTCCCGCACGCAAGGAAATCAATTTTGCTCTATTTATTGGAATTTGTGTAGGGGCGCACCTATGTGTGCGCCCGTTTTGTGGGGTAGATGGCGCGGTTTGCGGGCGCTCACGTAGGAGCGCCCCTACATAATTCACAAATATCATTATGTGATTTTTGAAAATTGATTTCCGTGTCCCGCACGCGGGTAAGATACAAGGCGACATATATGCCCTCAAATAAATTATACTACAATATGCAGATTTTGTCAAGGCTTGTTTACATTAAGTTCAAATTAAATATACGCAAAGTTCACGAATGACAGGCTTTTTTTGGTGCGGACCTCATAAAAATCACCCGAAAAATCGGGCTGAAAACGGAGGTTCGCACTTTTTGTCACAAATATATATAATTTGGTAAAAACAGGCGGAACGGAAGAAACGATAACGCCAAACGGTCTGCGCTTATCGGCACGGACGGACGAACTGCCGTCGATTTGCCCTGTGCAGAGAGAATATTACGCCCTGTTTTGTGAATAATCACAAAGTTGATTCGTGCGTATTGACAAAACCGCTGTCGGGTAGTATAATATAGTAAACCGATAGGAATTATTCTTAATCTAACACAGGAGGAATTCAATATGTCAAAAGTTTACAAGGGCGCTTCGGAGCTTATAGGAAACACACCCCTCGTTGAGGCGGTAAACATCGAAAAGGCTGAGGGTCTTGAAGCACGGCTGCTGCTTAAGCTCGAATACTTCAACCCCGCGGGAAGCGTTAAGGACAGGATCGCAAAATCCATGATCGAGGACGCCGAGGCTAACGGCAAGCTGAAAGAGGGCTCCGTTATCATCGAGCCGACTTCGGGCAACACAGGTATAGGGCTTGCTTCGATCGCCGCCGCGAAGGGCTACCGCATCATTCTCACCATGCCCGAGACGATGAGCGTCGAGCGCCGCAATATCCTTAAGGCTTACGGCGCGGAGATCGTCCTCACCGAAGGCTCAAAGGGCATGAAGGGCGCTATCGCCAAGGCTGAGGAGCTTGCGGGGGAGATACCGAATTCGTTTATCCCCGCCCAGTTTGAAAACCCCGCCAACCCCAAGACCCACCGCGAGACCACGGGTCCCGAGATATGGAACGACACCGACGGTCAGGTAGATTTCTTCGTTGCGGGCGTAGGCACGGGCGGAACCATCACGGGCACTGGCGAATTCCTGAAATCGAAGAACCCGAACGTCAAGGTAGTAGCCGTTGAGCCGAAGGATTCCCCCGTACTCTCCGAGGGCAGAGCGGGCAAGCACGGCATACAGGGCATCGGCGCGGGATTTGTACCGAACACGCTGAACACGAAGATATACGACGAGATCATACCCGTATCGAACGAAGATTCTTTTGCGGCGGGCAAGCTCATTGCCAAGAGCGAGGGCGTACTGGTAGGCATTTCTTCGGGCGCGGCTGTTCACGCGGCGCTGGAGCTGGCGAAGCGTCCCGAGAACAAGGGCAAGACGATAGTAGCGCTCCTCCCCGACAGCGGCGACAGATACTATTCGACGCCTCTCTTCGTATAAACATAACCGAACCATTCATAAACACGGCAGGCGTTCCGAGCATGGGCGCTTGCCGTTTTTGCTTAATTGCAGATCGAAATGTATTGCAAAAGGTCGGCGGGAGCAAGCCCCTCATAATTTGCGCCGAAGGCGCTCCTTAACTATTCACTATTATAGTAAACGACATAATGATTCACACTTTGACTGTGTAGGGTCGCTGCACGAACGTAGTTCGTGCCATTGCCCCGACCTGTCCTGCCAAATTATTGTTCCAATCGTGTGGCAGGCGGGGGCAATGGCACGAATTTATTCGTGCAGCCACCCTACAAAATCAACATACAATTAATTTCTAAACAATAATGTCGTTTACTATAACTATTAACTAAAAGCGGCTCGCCCCTCTCGGAGCAAGCCGCTTTGATTATTTTTTATTGTAGATCGTGTAGATTGCGGTATAATTGGGCTTGTCGAAAAGCTTATGCGCTCTTCTTTTCAGCCTTCTTTTCGGTCTTCTTCTCGGTCTTGGCTTCGGGCTCAGCCTCTTCCTCAACAACAACAGCCTCGCCGTCAGCAGCTTCTACCTGCTGTGCGCCGAATACTTCGTTGTAAAGCTCCTCGCCGAGTGCCTTCTTAACGTTCTCCTGCCAGCCTTCGACGTCGCAGCTCTCGGTGTACTTCTGAAGCTCTTCCTCGTCGGTCATCTTGTAGGTGGTGCCGGTCGGAACAGTGATGTCGGAAGCGTCGGTGGTCTGCATATCCATCTTGAAGCTGCCCATGTCTTCGCCGTTCGAGGTAGCCTTGATGTCCATAGTGCCGTTGTCGCCGTTGATGTTGAAGCTGTAAACGAGCTCCATCTTCTGACCGTTTACGTCGCCGTTGACAACAGCGTCGCCGATCATCTTGTCCTCGGTAACGATCATATCCTTGTACTCGAAGGTAACAAGGTTCTCGCCCTCTTCCTGGGACTTGGTCTTAGCGGTGAGCTTGCCGTTCAGAGTCTCGTTCTCATACTTGAAATGACCCTTCATGGTGTTTTCGGTGCCCTCGCTGCCCATGTCGCAGTCGATGATAACGTCGGTGTCGTTGTGAGCGAATACAACATAGTTTGCTACGGTCTTTTCGTCGTCCTTGATGGCGATGCCGCAGGGATTCTCTTCAGTGTCGTAATAAACGTCGAAATAAGCGGTCTCGGTGTTCTCGTCAACATTCTCGAAGTTGTCCCACAGAGACTTGTAGTCATCATCGGAAACGCCGCAGGCAGTGAAGAATTCCTTAAGAGCCTTGTCGGAGTTGCCCTTGTCGGAAACAGCCTTGCCGAGCTTCTTGGTGTCCTCGGGAGTAACAACATAGCTCTTGGTCTTAAGAGTGATGCTTACGCCGTCCTGAGAAACGGTGTAATCCTCGCCTTCCTTCGGCTCGGGGAAGTTCTCGGTGAAGGTGTCAACGTAGGAAAGGATATCATCGCCCAGTGCCTCGGTGTCGATGGAAGCAAGAGCGTCGAGGTCGGGACCGTTCTGGAGAGCAGCGTCAGCCTGCTCGTTGCCTGTTTCAACGGGAACGCTGTTCTGTACCATGTCCTCGATATCCTTTACGGAACCGGTGATAACGCCGTCGGAAAGCTCGGGGATATTGCAGTAAGCAACTTCCTTATCGTTGTCGTAAACAGCGTTGATGGTCATCAGACCCTTTCCGTCGTAGCCGATCACATAATTGATGCCCGTGAGCTTATCCTTCTGCTTGGCTTCCATGGTAAGGGTAACGGGCTTGATGTTCTTCTCGCCCAGCTCGCCCGTGGTGGGAGCATTGTAAGTCATAACAGCCTTGTAGCCGCCGTCAAGTTCGCCCTTGGCAGCCTGCTGGAGCTTGCTTACCTTATCGCCTGCGGTCTTGGCAGCCTCATCGGCGGTAAGCTCCTTATCGTCCTTAGCTTCTTCCGTGGCAGCGGTAGTGGTCTCTGCGGGAGCCTCTTCCTTAGCTGTGGTGGTAGTTTCGGCAGCGGAAGTATCTGCTGCGGAAGTATCAACAGCCTTATCGCCTGCTGCTTCGCCCGATTCCTTTACATCGCCGCAGCCGGCAGCGCCGACCGCAAGAAGACCTGCGAGAAACGCGGTTAAGATCTTATTTACTTTCATTCTTTTGTCCTCCTTGAAAAGGTTCAATAGCCTTTGTCCGACGCGCCGTGCCGTTATATTAATTAAAAATTAATTAGCGCAGTACGGACATAACTTTTTCCTATGCTTAATAATATAGCACTTCCGAGTTGATTTGTCAATAACAATATTTTCCATTAAGGCGTTCACAGGAACCGCTAAAACGTTTTCATAAACCGCTGCCCACGAATGTTAAGTTTTTGTAAAGCCCCTTGACAAATTTTTAGTTATAGTATATAATTGAATCAATAGTATAAATGCGCTGACGGGAAGAAAAAGCACGGAGGTCTTGTCACAGAGAGCCGCGGGAAGGTGAAACGCGGTACAAGGGCTGTGTAATAACTCGTCCCCGAGCAGGCGCGGCGAACCGACCTTTATCAGCAGTAGCCGCGTTCGGAAGCCTCCGTTACAGGGCAGACACTTATCAGAGTGCCGTCGAGGTGCATGGTGTGAGCTGTGCATGAATTGGAGTGGTAACACGGGTCTTTACGCTCGTCTCCTTATTTTTGGAGGCGGGCTTTTATTAGTTAAAAGATAAAAGATAATAAAAGATAAAAGATAATAACAGATATTTGCGAGTATGCGGCGGGCGTTATTTCCGAGTGTTTGCCTATATCCGTTATCTGTTATCTCTTATCTGTTATCTATTTTATTTTGGGGCGGTGACTTCTTTGTATATCTACTCATGGTACAGGAGCATGATGATAAATTTTTCGCAGTACGACGAGCTTCGCATCGAGCGGTTCGACCGCAACGGCAAGATATGCGAGTATTCCGACGCGGTAAGCTACGAGCTGAGAGCCGTGAAACACGTTGCGGCGGGCAGCGTTCCCGCGTGGACGTGCCTGTTCGGGTCGGAGAGCTATGACGAGTGCGAGGAGCTGTTAAACAATATCCTGCGGCATCTTATCCGCGAGGACAAGGCGGTCATCTTAGCCGACGACGGCGACGGAAAGCCCGCGGTGAGGGAATACAAAGTAAGATAGTAATTATTATAATAAACGACATTAGTTTTTTTGACATTGATATGTAGGGGCGAGCATTGCTCGCCCGTGATTACAAGTATTCCGATTTTTCAAAATCCAATTATTTTTATAAACGTTTTATTTGCACGGGTGAGCAATGCTCGCCCCTACACAATCTATACAATATATAATTGCAATCCATTGTCGCTTACAATTAAAAGGGGGTGTGACAGCAGTTCATGCAAGGAAAAAATGCTTAATAATGAATTGAATGAAACCGAGAGACTTTTTTTTGAAAGTATTAAAGGTGATAAAGTCAGACTGATAAGCTCTTTTGAGGGTAAATGCTATTTCTATATCTCAAGGGAGACGGCTAATCATAAAATATACGGCGATAATTTGTACACATTTTCCGAAGCATTTGGAATATACTCGGAATACTTTAGTACCGCAGAGCTTGATTTCGTATTATGTGAACCGGAAACTATAATACAGTTTTGGAATTACTATTTAATTAAAATAAAAGATGACCCGGACGGCGAATGGTGCCGGGCAGAATTGTTCAATAATGATCTGCTTATAGATTGTGCATTTGATTCGCTGGAGGACGCTGTAAACTCGTTATAGGCAATTAAATAATGAAATACATACACGGAGGAAATGAAAATGGCTAACATGAAACACGCTGACAAGTACAAGCGCGGCTACTATATGCCGCCTTACGAGTGTCTTGACTGGGCTAAGAAGGAATACATCGACCACGCGCCCTCGTGGTGCTCGGTAGACCTGCGCGACGGCAATCAGGCGCTTATCATACCCATGAGCCTCGACGAAAAGCTCGAATTTTACAAAAAGCTCCTCGAAATAGGCTTCAAGGAGATAGAGATAGGCTTCCCCGCCGCCAGCGAGACCGAGTACGAATTCTGCCGCACGCTCATCGAAAAAAACATGATCCCGAAGGACGTTCGCATACAGGTGCTCACCCAGTCCCGCGAACACATCATCAAAAAGACCTTTGAAGCCATAAAGGGCTGCGACAACGCAATAGTACACCTTTATAATTCCACCTCCGTGGCGCAGCGCGAACAGGTGTTCCGCAAGAGCAAGGAGGAAATAATCGAAATAGCCGTATCGGGAGCAAAGCTCTGCAAGCAGTACCGCGAGGAATTCGGCGAGAACAACATCATCTTTGAATACAGCCCCGAGAGCTTCACGGGCACCGAGCCCGAATTCGCGCTCGAAATAGTCAACGCCGTGCTCGACGTTTGGCAGCCGACGAAAGAGAAGCCCGTTATCATCAATCTGCCCGTGACCGTCGAGATGTCGCTCCCGCACGTTTACGCTTCGCAGATCGAATATATGTGCAAGAACATGAAGTACCGCGAGAACGTCATCGTATCGCTCCACCCGCACAACGACCGCGGCTGCGGCGTGGCGGATTCCGAACTGGGCTTACTCGCGGGCGCCGACCGTATCGAAGGCACCTGCTTCGGCAACGGCGAGCGCACCGGCAATGTTGACATCGTAACGCTGGCACTCAATATGTACACCCACGGCGTTGACCCGCAGCTCGACTTCTCGGATATGCCGTCTCTCGTCGAGGTCTACGAGAGAGTTACACGCATGAAGGTGAATATGCGCAGCCCCTACGCGGGTTCGCTGGTGTTCGCGGCGTTCTCGGGCTCGCATCAGGACGCGATAGCAAAGGGCATGAAGTGGCGCGAAGAGAAAGACCCCGCGCACTGGACAGTTCCCTACCTCCCGCTCGACCCGAAGGACGTTGGCAGAGAATACGACGGCGACGTTATCCGCATCAATTCGCAGTCGGGCAAGGGCGGCATCGGCTTCCTGCTGCAAAAGCAGTACGGCTACACGCTCCCGAAGAAAATGGCTGAGGACTTCGGCTACGCGGTAAAGAGCGTTTCCGACCACAAGCACGCGGAGTTACAGCCCGCCGAGATATACGACATCTTCAAGGCGCGTTATCTCAACAAGAAGCAGCCCTGCGAGGTGACGGAGGCTCACTACGTTCAGAACAAGGACGACACGATCACCGCGAAGGTAACGGCGACCCTCTCCGAAACGGGCAAGACCGTCTACCGCGAGTCGGACGGCAACGGCAGACTGAACGCCGTGGCGAACGCCCTCAAGGACGCGCTGGGCATTGATTTCGTGCTCGAAACGTATGAGGAGCACGCGCTCGAAAGGCACTCTAACAGCGAGGCGGTAAGCTATATCTCGATAGTCCGCGACGGTAAGACCTACTGGGGCGCGGGAAGACATTCGGATATCATCGTTTCGGGCGTAAGAGCGCTTGTGTCGGCTATCAATAACAGCTATAATACGGAATACTGATAAAACAAAGGCGGGGGTTTTATGCTCCCGCCTGTATTATAATTCAACCATGTAACAATAAGGTCAAGTCAAATGATTATTTACTGTTTTAAAGAGCACGGCGGAGACACGGACGAAAGTATAACCGAACATTTCAGCAAAGAACCTTATACCGAAAAAGAAGAAGTACTTTTTTATCTTAAAAACTGCGGAGAAGAAAAATGTTTCTGCGGACTTGTGAAAGACGTTATTGACGGTTCAATACATGGTTCGAGTATGCTTTTCAGAGATAAATACGGTTTCAGTTGGAATACAGATGTGATTTATCATGTTGAGAAATACAATTTCCGACCAGACGAAAAGTTTATCAGTCATGTTTTGAAATATATCAGTGAGAATTATTAGGATTGTAGGGCGGCTGCGCGAACGTAGTTCGTGTCCCCGCCCCCACCTTTGAAGGAATTAACAATTCTTTGCTTTTTTACAAGGTCGGGGCAAGCCCCGACCCTACAAATATCTTGCAGGCAAATAAGGTTAGTGAACAGGTCTAATGTATGATATACAGAAATCATAATGAATCCAAGCGTGTATTTGACTTTTTAGTGTGAATGTGATATAATCAGATAAAAGGGGGCTGTCTTATGGAAGATTTTGAGTTGCAAAGTATGCAGCTGATAGACATTTTAGTTACAAAAGACAACATGAGCAGAGAATCGGCGGCTAAATTATGGTTCGGCTCCGAGACCTACAAAGAAATATTTCGCAGGGGATTGACATTTATTTCCGCGACCTGCGCGTATTCGGAGCTTCTTTTGGAGAAAAATAAAAATCCCGAATGGCTGAAAGGATACTACGGCTGACACTCAAAGCGTAATAATTTATAAAATTTTAAATAGGGTATTGCATTTTTTGTTCAAATGCTGTATAATAATAAAAGCGGACATCAGCCCGCGCAGTTTTGTAAGGAGTGACCTGTCTATGACCGAACGCTTTGTGTTTAATAAGGGCAGTCTTGCGCGGCTTTCCGCACGGCTCGGCGCTGCTAAGGATATTTTGAAAAACGACGCGCCGCCGCTCAGAGTGGCTTTTCTGGGCGACTCGATAACCGCGGGCAGCTGTGCCTACGAACCCGAAAACCGCTACACCGCCTGCGTGGAGCTTTGGTTTGAGGAGCGCTTCGGCAAGGGGACGGCGGTGTTCGGAAACGCGGGTATCGGGGCGACCGACTCTTATCTCGCCGTTCACCGCGTCGATACAGATGTGTTCGCGTTCGAGCCCGACATTATCTTCATCGAATTTATCAACGACGCAGACAGCGATTTCTACAAGGCTTCTATGGACAGCCTTCTGCGGAAATGCCTTTCCCGCCCGAACTCCCCTGCCGTGGTCATGCTCGAAATGACCCTCGACGACGGCACCTGTCCGCAGGCGGCGCACTCGGTCGCGGGCAGGCTTTACGGCGTGCCGATGCTCTCCTATCACGATGTAATTATCCCCGAGGTGCAGTCGGGGCGCGTGGTGTGGGGCGACATTTCACCCGACAACATTCACCCGAATGACAAGGGTCACAAGATGCTCGGCGGGTTCATCACCGACTTTCT
Organism: Ruminococcus sp.; assembly: GCA_024697705.1. Lineage (GTDB taxonomy): Bacteria > Bacillota > Clostridia > Oscillospirales > Ruminococcaceae > YE71. The sequence goes on along the minus strand of JAILFF010000197.1, from coordinate 435 downwards.
TACCGACGTTGCCGACAGCTCGGAGGACTTCGGCGCTATCGAGAAATTCGACTTGGCGGCGGTGAAGTCCCCCACGGGCGACAAGTACGCTCATGCGTTCCTCGCGGGGAAATCGTCGGCGGCGATCAAGACCGTCGCGGCGGAGGGCTTTGACAATGAAACCTCGATAAGCGGCTTTGCGGACGGCTGGCGCACGGAAAACGGCGGCAGACTTGTTTTCGAGACCGAATTTACAAATCTCGGCATACTCTACGGCATGATGACGGGCGGCAGCGCTTCGGCGGAAATCAAGGTGGACGGCAAGACGGTCGGCACCATCGACAGCGATTTCACGGGCGGCTGGGGCGACTACGCCAAGAACGAGGAGCTTGTCTGCTTCGCGGAAAAGGGCGTTCACACGGTCGAGATAGCCGTCAACAGCGGCAGATTTGAGCT
>JAILFF010000163.1 GCA_024697705.1 Ruminococcus sp. | reverse complement strand
TCAAAAAGCCCGACGTTATCGTGCCTGCGACAAGCTACATTGACGAGTTTATCCGCGTTATAACAGTCCTTATGGAAAAAGGCTACGCCTACGAAGCAGGCGGGAACATCTACTTTGATACATCGAAGCTTAAAGAATACTACGTTTTCGGTGATGTAAGCGAGGACGATCTTGCCGTGGGCGTGCGCGAGGGCGTTGAAGCTGACGGCAACAAGCGTAACAAGGCTGATTTCGTGCTTTGGTTCACCAAATCGAAGTTTGACGATCAGGAGCTGAAATGGGATTCGCCGTGGGGCGTGGGTTATCCCGGCTGGCACATCGAGTGCAGCTGCATTTCCATGAAGAATCTCGGCGAGTACCTTGATCTGCACTGCGGCGGCATTGACAATCAGTTCCCGCACCACACCAACGAGATCGCGCAGTCCGAAGCATATTTGGGACACAAATGGTGCAGCTACTGGTTCCACGTTCATCATCTGAACGACGTTTCGGGCAAGATAAGCAAGTCGAAAGGCACGCTGCTGACCGTTTCGCTGCTCGAAGAAAAGGGCTACGACCCGCTTGTTTACCGCTTCTTCTGCCTGCAATCGCATTACAGAAAGTCGCTTGTGTTCGACTGGGAGAACCTTGACAACGCGAAGAACACGTTCGACAAGCTAATAACGCGAATCGCGGCTATCTCGAAGGAGAAGATGGGCGAGGACAACGATGCTAAATATAACGAGCTTTATGAAGCGTTCAACAACGCGCTCGGAACCGACCTGAACACCGCGCAGGCTGTCACCGTTTTGTACGATGTGCTGAAAGCCGACATCTCGCGTTCGCAGAAGCTGACGCTTATCGGCAAATTTGATGAGGTACTGGGGCTTGACCTTATTGCTCACGCCGATGAAAAGATCAAGGTGGAGCAGGCGGCTGCGGCGGATATTCCCGAGGAGATCTCGGCGCTTGTGGAGGAACGCAAGGCGGCGCGTAAGGCGAAGGATTTTGCCAAGGCGGACGAGCTGCGCGATAAGATCACGGCGATGGGCTGGGTGATCGAGGAGACCCGCGAGGGAACGAAGGTGCGCAGGGCGTGAACCTTCCCTCCGAGAAATATCATAAGGAAATGAAAAAAGAATAATGAAAAAAGACAAACCGATCATTGATAAATCATCAAACACCTCAATGGGCGTCAGCGCGGCGCGGATGCGCATGAAGGGCTATTTTCAGTTCTCGATGATAGCGATCGCCTTCGTGCTGGTGTTCTCGGTAATCTACTACATCGCAAAGCGAAACGACCCGCGGTCGCAGATAGATTACAGCAAGTCGCAGCTTATCCAGTATATGCAGCCCGCCGACGACGCACCCGTGGTGATCTACGAGACGAACCTCGGGACGTTCAAGGCGGTGCTTTTCCCCGAACAGGCGCCGCAGTGGTGCGCTGAATATACCGAGCTGGTAAATTCGGGCTACTACGACGGCACGAGCGTATTTGCCGTGCAGGACGGCGTGTACTTCATGGGCGGGTCGAAATCCGCAGACGGCACCGACACCGACGATACCGACAAGACCGAGATCGAAGCCGAGCTTCATCAGGACTTGTGGCCGTTCTACGGAGCTGTCATCGCCTACGGGAACCGCACTTCGCTGACGAATCCGCAGGTGCAGTCGGGTACGCGGTCGATCTTCGTCGGAAGCATCGAGTTCACCGACGAGATCATACAGCAGCTCGACGAGTACAGCAATAACGTAAAGCTCAACGAGGCTTTCAAAACTCACGGCGGCGTGCCGAATTTCTCGCAGCAGTACACGATCTTCGCGCAGGTCTACGACGGCGAGGACGTCTACGCAAAGGTGCTTTCGGCTGAGGTGGTCCGTCCCGAAGAGAGCAAGGAGGACGGAAAGACCGTGGAAGCCGATCTTTCTCCCAAAGAGCCGATAAAGTTTGAACGGGTAAGCATTTCGACCTACGGCGAGAACCGCCGAGACGAATTTTTTACCGAAAAGCCTTCGGAAGAATAACAAAATAACAAAAATTGTGCTTGATATTTCGCAAAAAATGGGTAGACTTATCAGACTGATACCGCTATAATTTATTAATAAGGAGAGTAAGAAATAATGATTTTCGCAGGAACGGAAAAATCGGTAATGAAAAGAACAGCGGCTGCTTTGACAGCTGCCGTGCTGGCTGCGGCTACTGTGACAGGCTGCGCCTCCGCAACGGATTATTCGATCACCGCAGGAGGTAAGAAGATCAACGCGGGCGTGTACATCAATTTTATTCTGAATGAGATGACTCAGCAGATGTATACGATGTACTACTCGGGCGAGATCACTCAGCTCAGCGAGTGCCTTGAAAAGCAGGTCGAGGGCAAGGACTTCATGACCTACGTTAAGGACAAGGCTCTTGACGATACCAAGGAATTCGCAGCGATACAGGCTAAGTTCGATGAGCTTGGTCTGAGCCTTTCCGAAGATGACGTAAAGACCATCGAAAGCAGCGTTTCGAGCTCATGGAGTTCTCAGAAGGATTATTACGAGTTCCAGGGCGTCAGCCGCGAATCGCTTCAGATGTGCAACGAGCTTTCCTACAAGAAGGATACCGTATTCGATTACTACTATTCCGAGGGCGGCGTAGAGGAGATCACCAACGACGCTCTCCAGACTTATGTTAACGACAACTATATCAGATACAAGGCAGTGGCTATCCCGAAGAGCAGCGAGACCGACGAGGAAGCCAAGAACAAGGAAAACGAGGAGCTGAAAGCGCTTTACGAGAAGTATTACGAAGAAGCGCAGAGCCTCGATTTTGCGGGAATGAACGATCTCATTGCCGAGTACGACACATACAAGCAGGAAAAGGCTGCCGAGAAAGAAGCTGCCGAAGCCGCCGCAGCAGAATCGGCTGATTCCACCGAAAGCACGGACGCGGGCGAGCTGAGTGCAGAAAACCTTGACGGCAGCGAGCAGGCAGTGGACGTAGAAGTTCCCGAAACCAACGCTGCGAACGAGGAAAGCTCCGAGAGCGAAGAGGTAACGGTATCGGGTGCCGAGACTACCGCACCGTCCGATGCTCCCGATGAGACCGCCGCTACTACTGCCGATGACACCGCGAAGCCCGACGAAACAGACGCAAGTGCCTCTTCCGAAAATACGGACGAGAAAAAGGCTGATTCCTCCGAGGAGTCTGCCGAGACTAAGGCTCCCAAGGAAGATGCTCCCGCCGATACTACTTCGGAGGAGACCGCTGCGGCTGCTGCCGACGACGCTTCTTCCGGTGCCGACGATTCCGCGGCTGAAACTGCCGATCTTGAGGGAGTTCTGACCGACGGTGCTGCCGAAGCGGAGACCGACCCCTACGCCAACGAGGTAATGACGAATTATACCGAGGCTGTTGATTCTTCCTCCGAGTATTATTCCGAATCCTACGCGGGAATGTTGAAGGCGATAATGGATACCGAAGTCGGCAAGGCGGGAAAATACGAAAACGACGAATATTTCTATGTGTTCATGCGCGCTGAGGTCTCCGAGAGAACGGACTATGTGCCCGACCACAGAAGCACTCTTATCCACAATATGAAGGACGAGGAGTTTGACGGACTTGTTAAGGGCTGGATAGACGCGGCGTCCATCGTGGTAAACGATAAGGCGATGAAGCGCTATACCGTCAAGGAGGTTTATGACCGTCAGGAGGAATACTCCAAGAAGCAGAGCGCAAGATAATCTTGCATAAACGTTCGGTACAGTACATGGAGGAACAGGGAACCAATGAAAGATAAGCTCATCAGGTTCATGGACGGGCGTTACGGAATGGATCAGCTGTTCTGTGCTTTGAGCGGCGTGTTTCTTCTGCTCGTGTTTCTGAATCTCACCTTTCAGTCGTGGATAATATTCATCGCGGAGCTTCTTGTGCTCGGTGAAACGATATTCAGGATGCTCTCGAAAAAGCTTGACCGCAGACAGCGTGAAAACGAGCTGTTTTTGTCAAAGGTCGGCAAGTTCAAAGCGCTTACGGCGCGGAACAAGATGATGAAGGAGCAGAGCGAAACGTTCTACTTCAAGAAATGCCCCGGCTGCAAAAAGACCCTTCGTCTTCCGAGAGTAGAGGGCAAGCACAATACCGTCTGCCCCAACTGCGGAAAGACTATGACCGTGAATATCAAAAAGGGCTGAATCCCTATCGGATATGATATGTATATTAATACCGCGGCAGACCGCCGAAAGGCGGCTGTTTCGGAATCAACGGAGGTATATATAATGAGTAAGAAATTCTGTAACACACCCGACATTAAGCTCGGTATCGTAGCGGTATCGCGTGACTGTTTCCCCATGAGCCTTTCGGAAAACCGCAAGAAGGCGGTCGTTAAGGCTTACACCGAAAAGTATGACGCAAATGATATTTTTGAATGTCCCACCGTTATCGAGAACGAAAAGGACATGAGAAAGGCTCTTGACGAAGTTAACGCCGCCGGCTGCAACGCTCTCGTTGTTTATCTCGGAAACTTCGGTCCCGAGACCCCCGAAACGCTGCTCGCAAAGTATTTTGACGGTCCCGCTATGTTCGTGGCTGCCGCCGAGGACGACTGCGGCAACGCTCTTATCGACAACCGCGGCGACGCTTACTGCGGTATGCTGAACGCCAGCTACAACTTAAAGCTCCGCGGCGTAAAGGCTTACATACCCGAGTACCCCGTAGGCACCGCTACCGAGGTTGCCGACATGATTAACGAATTCATTCCGATCGCCCGTGCGGTAGTCGGTCTTAAGAACTTAAAGATCATTTCGTTCGGTCCCCGTCCGCAGGACTTCCTTGCCTGCAATGCGCCTATCGCAAGACTTTACGACTTGGGCGTTGAGATCGAGGAGAACTCCGAGCTCGACCTGTACGCGGCTTACAACGCTCACAAGGATGATGAGCGTATCCCCGCACTCGTTGAGGAAATGGCTGCCGAGCTTGGCGCAGGCAACAAGATGGCCGGTATCCTGCCCCGTCTTGCTCAGTACGAGCTGACCCTTACCGACTGGGCTGAGGCTCACAAGGGCGAAAGAAAGTTCGTGGCTTTCGCTAACAAGTGCTGGCCCGCATTCCAGACCGAGTTCAAGTTCGTTCCCTGCTATGTAAACGGCAGACTTGCTGCTAAGGGAATCCCGGTTTCCTGCGAAGTCGATATCTACGGCGTTCTTTCCGAGTACATCGGCACCTGCATCTCCGATGAGATCGTTACGCTGCTCGACATCAACAACACCGTTCCCGGCAACATCTACCGCGAGGACATCGAGGGCAAGTTCGACTATACTCAGAGAGACACCTTTATGGGCTTCCACTGCGGCAACGGCTCTGCCTGCATACTCGACAATCCTGTCATGAAGTATCAGCTCATCATGCACCGCGGTCTTGAGCCCGATGTTGAGCCCGACATCACCCGCGGCACCCTCGAAGGCGACATCAAGCCGGGCGAGATCACCTTCTTCCGTCTCCAGTCCACCGCCGACGCTGAGCTGCGTTCCTACGCTGCGGAGGGCGAGATCCTTCCCGTCAAGACACGTTCGTTCGGCACGATCGGCATCTTCGGCATCAAGGAGATGGGCAGATTCTACCGCTATGTACTCGTGGAGAAAGGCTATCCGCACCACGGCTGCGTAGTATTCGGTCATCACGGCAAGGCTATCTTCGATACGCTGAAATTCTTAGGCGTTACCGACAGAGAGTGGAACCGTCCCGCAGGCATTCGCTACTACGGCGAGAACCCCTACAAGGCATAATCCTATCCTTTCAATAAAATTAGCAGCCGACCGGAGAGAGAAATTTCTCCGGTCGGTTGTTTTTTGAGCAAAAAACAAGAGCAGCGCGGGGCTGCTCTCTTTTTTTCGGACGAAGCCGGGTTTGTGTTAAATAGTGATAGTGAACGCTCTGCTGTTGAGCTTGCTTGTGTCCCAATTGCCGTTTACCTTAGCGCAAACGACCAACTTGTAAGTTCCCCTTTTCATTTTTGGAGAAGTATATGTCGTAACATTACCGTTCATCTGAACTTTTACTCGCCAACCGCCCGACTGATATGCCGCTATGCCGTACTTTTCTGCGCCGGAAACAGCCGTCCATTTCAGACGGAACTGTCTGCCCGAGATTTCCGTAGTGACAACGGGGTATTGTGAGGTTTTGGGTGTTACGGTGACAGCCTTTGAATAATCGGTGTACCATGCGCCATCGAACATTGCTATAACGGCTAATTGATAATTCTTGCCGCCTGTCAGTCCGGTCAGCGTATAAGAGGTGTCTGTTGTTTCTACGAGGGTCTTCCATGCGCCGTCAGTGTAGCTGCATACGGCGTACTTCTGCGCGTTGCTTACGGCGTTCCAGTCAAGCTTCACAGAGTTACTGTCAGGCGTGGCGGTAAAGTAAGGATTGGGATTGGGGGATATTATTTCATAATT
>JAILFF010000116.1 GCA_024697705.1 Ruminococcus sp. | reverse complement strand
GCGGCGCGTCGGGAGCGGTCTCTTCGACCTTCACCGCTTCGGCAGCTTTTTCAGCCTTCGTTTTTCTGCCCGGTTTCTTTTTTGCGGGCTTTTCTTCCGCGGCGGGAGCTTCTTCGGTCTTGGGCTTTCTGCCGCGTTTTTTGGGCGGCGTGTCGGGAGCGGTCTCTTCGACCTTTACTTCCTCTGCCGCCTTTTCAGCCTTGGATTTTCTGCCCGTTTTTTTAACCGACTGTTTCTTGGGAGTTTCCTCGACTACTGCCGAATTAATGATCTCGGACTTTCTGCGCCTTGTCCTCTTCTGCTTGTCCTTCTTTACGGTGAAATACAAACAGCCGTAAGCCGGGATATCAATGCAGATCGAATGATCGAGACCGTGCATCGGTACGGGCTTCGAGTGTACCGTGCCGTTGGTGATCGGCGAGCCGTCTGCGGACGTGCAGTTCAAGACCTCGGTATATTCGCCCTCGTAGGGAACGCCGAAGCAGTAGCTCGTCCTCGCTACGGGTACGAAGTTGCAGACGACGATAAGCTCGTTGCCCTCCTTATCGTAGCGGCGGAAGATGATTATGCTCTGCTTGTAGTCGTCGTTCGATATCCACGAGAAGCCCTCCCACGAGAAGTCTCTCTGCCACAGCGCGGGGGTATCTTTATAGAAATGATTGAGCGTTCTTACGAACTTCTGATAATTGCGGTGATGCTCGAATTCCTCGATCATGAACCATTCAAGACCGTTCTCGTAGTCCCATTCTCTCGCCTGAGCGAACTCGCTGCCCATGAACAGCAGCTTTTTGCCCGGGTGAGCGGTCATATACGCCATGAAGAGCCTTGCCTGCGCAAGCTTCATATCGAAGTCGCCGCCGAACATCTTGTTGACGAGCGAAGCCTTGCCGTGAACGACCTCGTCATGCGAGATCGGCAGGATAAAGTTCTCCGAGAAGGCATAGAAGAACGAGAACGTCAGCATATCGTGATGGAAGGCACGGTGGATCGGATCCATCTGCATATATTTCAGCATATCGTTCATCCAGCCCATGTTCCACTTGAAGTTGAAGCCGAGACCCTTATCGGAAACGGGCTTCGTCACCATCGGCCACGCGGTGGATTCCTCGGCTATCATAAGCGCCTGCGGATTGCGTTCAAACACCGCTTCGTTGAGCTTGTGCAGGAAGTCAATCGCTTCGAGATTCTCATGTCCGCCGAATTCGTTGGGCGTCCATTCGCCGTCGCGGCGGTCGTAGTCAAGATAAAGCATCGAAGCCACGGCATCAACGCGCAGACCGTCGATGTGATACTTCTCCAGCCAGTACAGCGCGTTCGAGATAAGAAAGCTCCTTACCTCGGGTCTGCCGTAATCGAATACTCTCGTGCCCCACGCGAAATGGTCTCGCTTCCTGGGGTCGGAATATTCATACGAAGCGCCGCCGTCAAATTCAAACAGACCTGCGGCGTCACGCGGGAAGTGCGCGGGCACCCAGTCGAGGATAACGGATATCCCCGCCTCGTGGAACATATCCACCATCTTCATGAAATCGTGCGGAGTGCCGAAACGCGAGGTCGGCGCGTAGTAGCCTATCCCCTGATAGCCCCACGAGCCGTCAAACGGGAACTCCGCCAGCGGCATGAACTCGATGTGCGTATAAGCCATATCTTTCAGATAGGGTATGATCTCCTCCGCAAAGCCGGGATAGCTGTAATACTTGCCTGTCGTGCAAGCCTTCCACGAGTTCAGATGAACCTCGTAGATATTCATGGGACTGTCGTAGATATTGATAGCTTTCTTGGCTTTCTGATATTTTTCGTCGTTCCATTTGTAGCCCGAAATATCATACACCTTCGAGGCAGTCTCGGGCGAAACGCTCATGTGAACGCCGTAGGGGTCGGCTTTGAGCCTTGTCACGCCGTCAACGCCGTTTATGGCATATTTGTAATTGTCGTAGGTTTTCAGTCCCGAAACGAACGTCTCCCACACGCCCGAGCCTTCGAGCTGTTCCATCGGCGTAGCGCCTTCGTTCCAGCCGTTAAAATCGCCGACGAGCGAAACGCTTTTGGCGTTCTGCGCCCAGACTCTGAAAACGTGACCCTTAACGCCGTCGCGCTCTTCGGGGTGGCAGCCGAAAAAGTCGTATGCCGTCTTCATAGAGCCTTCATGGAAAAGATAAAGCGGGAGCTCGTAATCTCCGGGTATTTTCTTTATCATGTCCTATCCTCCTTATATTTCCGAATTGATAATTGTCGATATTGTTACAGTAAACGACATTGGAAATTGCACTTTGAGAACGAGTAAAAATCCCATATATGCTTTTGCGAAGTTCGCAAAGCAGCAATTTCAATGACGTTTACCGTAATTTCGCGTAAAAAATAATTCACGCTGAGGGTGCGCTTTTTTAAGACACACCTACCCACTATTATTTTAACATTTTCCAAACAAAAATGCAAGTGTTTTAGTTATAGTTTTCATTATCTTACATATTCAGGCACTTAGATATGTATATTTTGACGATGATTTTTCCTTGTTTTGCCAAAGAATCAGCAATTATATTAAAAAAGCAGTCTGAAATAAGCCCGAAAAGACTTTCACACGATCAATACCGTTTTGGTACACATTATTCGGCGCACCTCTGCGCGGAAGACATTTCAGCCCGAAATACCTTGATCTTTGTCAAAAGAATCGCGGGCTTTCAGCGGTCGTGCGACGGCTTTCTCAAAGATATCTTGATTATCGCGACGGTCATGTCGTCGTGACGCACGCCCGCAAGCTCGCGGCACCTGAGACCCGTCAGGCGGGCGATGTCCCCCGCTTTCATCTCGGGGCTTTCCACCGAGAGCCGCGCCGCCTCTTCGAGCGCTTCTTCGGGAGCGCCGTCGGTCGCAAGCATCAGGATATCTCCGTCAAATACCTTGACCGAAGCGAGATCGGGGTCTGCCGAAACGAAGATCCCCGCGGGGAAAGAGTCGGAGGCTATGCGAACCATGCTCCCGTCGCGGCAGAGATACGCGGGCGCGGCTCCCGATTTGAGGAATTCCGCCCGCCCCGAAAACAGATCGAGCCGCAGGAAATCGAGCGTCGCAAAGCTTTCCTCCCAGTCCTTCGACTGCATCACGGAGTTTATCACGCGCTGCGCCGTCCTCATCGAAAGCCCCGACCGCAGCAGCCGCCCCGCAAGGCTCACCGTCACGCCCGAGTCGAGCCGCGCCCTGCGCCCCGAGCCCATGCCGTCCGAAAGCAGCACGAACTTCTCGCCCGCCGAGGTCTCGGTAAATTCGAGCGAGTCCCCCGAGCACTCCCCGCCCGCCGCCGACCAGCTGCCCGTTTCAGCCGAAAAAGGCGGCAGCTCGTCAAATTCGAGCTTCGTAACGCCGCCCGCAGTTGTAATCCCGGGCATTTCGAGGTCGATCTCCAAAGCGCGGCAAAGCCCCGCCGTCAGCGAAAGCGTGCGGTCGTCGGGTTCGCTGCCGAGATATATCTCGACGTGCCGTGCAAGCGTTTCATCGGTATAGACGCAGGCTCTCACGCCCGCAAAGCCCCTGCGCTCGAAAAAGCTCCTCGCCGCCGCGGAGAGCTTCACATCGGTCTCGCGCCGCCTTGAAATGCGGCAGGAAAGGTCGTTCAGCAGGTCGCTCATTACGCCGAGCTGTTCACGGAAGAGCGTACCCATTTCCTTCATGCGGACTGCTTCGGCACGCTCGTAAAGCTCTCGGCTGCGGCACTCGGCGCAGACGGCGGCAAGCTCGTCCCCTCGGATACAGCCCACCGCCGACGGGCTTTCGGGGTCGATCTCGCAGGCGCGTTCCACATTGGCGGCACAGCCGTTTGCGCGACATTCATCGTAAAGCCGACAGCCCGTGCAGAGCTTATTCATCACCCTGTCGCCGAACGTTACCGAAGTCGTGCGGCGCTCGGCGGCTTCGGCAGCCCGAACGAGCCGCCGCCGAATGTCGGAAATAGTCATCGCCGCGAAATTCAGCCGTGCCGAAGCGGTCTGCCCCGCGCAGTCGGCGGGCGAACCCGTCACCATGAACATGGTCGAAAGCTTCGCCAAAGTCCCCGAAGGAACCGCCGCGAAGATCACTGTTCCGACGATAAGATCGGCAAGCATCGGGAAGGTATCGCCGTTCAGCCCCGAAGCCGCAAGAGCCGCAGCCGCCGAAACGAGAAAAGCCGCCGCGCAGGGCAGCCGCCCCAGGTCGGCGAAGGCGGAGCAGATAAGTCCCGCAGCCGCAAGCAGCATGGTGTTCACGGCGAGGGTCGCGCTGCACATCGTCACGGCAACGGCAGTAAGCGCTCCGAGCACGGCGCCTCCCGCGGCGCGGCGCTTTTTTGCGGCGGCGGGGATAACGGCGCAGGCAGCTATCCTTCCGAGATTGAATTTTCCCAAAGCGCAGGAGCAGAGCGTGGTCACGGCGGCGATATAGATCATCGCAAGGCAGACCGCCGTCAGCCCGCCTACCCGCACGGGCTCGCCGCTTTTCCGCTTGCCCGAGACAGTAGCCGCCGCGAAAACGATGCAGGCGCTCATCAGCGAGCCTATTATCCGCATCGAAAGCGTGAAGCTGTCAGCACCTCCCGCGCTGATGATACAGCTGAAAAGCAGCGTAACGGCGGCGGTGGATATGGTCAGACGTATCGGTTCGCCGCCGCGGGAATAATCGGGGAAAAAGACGTTCAGCGCGGTCATCGTAAGCATCGAACCCAGCTGCGCCGCCATCGCCGCGAAGCCGTCCCCGAACAGACAGGATACCGCCGTGCCGATAAGCACCGCACCCGAATACCTCCCCGACACGGCGGCTGCCGCCACGCACATATAGCTGCCGAAGCCGATCATTTTGCCGAATCCCGACAGGAACCCCGCGGCAGCAGCCAGCACGCATTTCAGCAGGACTTCCCTGCCGCGCCGAATCCTCCGCGTTCCGTCCGCTTCGAGCCCCGCCGCCGTGCCGAGCCGCTCAAGCCCCGTTCCGATACCAATGCTCATGCCCTTACACTTCCCTTTGCAAAAGATAGTAAAGGCATTATAACATATTTATGCGGATATTTTTGTCGAAATACGGATTCAGTTTTTCGCGCTCATAAGGGAGCGTGAGAACTCCGACATCTGCGCCAAAGTCAGCGCTTCGGGGCGCACCGCCGCGGGCAGCCCCGCGCTCTCTATCGCCGCCGCGACAGTCTGCTTGGAGATCCCGTCAGCCGCCATTGCCGCCGAAACCGAATTGCAGAGCGTTTTCCTGCGCTGCGAGAACGCCGCCCTCACTGTGCGGAAAAGAAAGCGTTCCTCCTCGCTGCCTGGGGCGAATATCGTCTTATCCTTCAGATCGAGGCGTATCACGCAGCTGTCAACATTCGGCGTGGGGAAGAAGCTGCCACGCGATACGTCGAACAGCTTTTTCGGCTCGGAGAAGTACCTGACGGCGAATGTGACAGCACCGCACTCGCGGCTGCCCTCCTCCGCGCAGAGCCGCGCTCCCGCTTCCTTTTGCACCATGACAGTGACCGCCTTTATCGGCAGACGCTCCTCCAGAAGCCGCATGATGACGGGCGAGGTGATGTAGTAAGGCAGGTTCGCGCAGACGACTGCATCAAGCCCCGCAAGCTCTTCGTTTATCACCGCCGCGAGGTCGGTCTTCATAATATCTTGGTTTAATATTTTGATATTGTCATGCTCCGAAAGAGTTTCCGCAAGCACGGGCATAAGGCGCTCGTCAAGCTCGACGGCGCATACCTTGTCGGCACGTTTCGCCAGCTCGTGAGTAAGCACGCCGACGCCCGTGCCGACCTCGATAACGCCCACGCCCGCCGCCGCGCCGCCCATTTCGGCGATACGCGGGCAAACGGTCGGATTGATAAGAAAATTCTGCCCGAGCTTTTTTGAAAACGAAAACCCGTGTTTTTCAAGCACCGAGCGTATCACCGCAGGTTCATACAAGCCCTCCACATCTGCCACCTCGATTCATTAAAGATAATAGATGAAAGATAATAGATAAAAGATATGACGTGCAAATTTGAACTATTGTATTTTTATTTCAAACGCGCGGTTTGAGATATATCTTTTATCTTTTATCTCTTATCTTTTATCTTCTTTTATCAGCCCACAAAATATTTTAACACTTATATATAAAAAAGTCAATATACCGAGCGCATATTTTTTCGTTTATGTTCAAAAATATATATGATATTCAAGTAAAGGAGTCAAATTTTTATGACAGCTTATACTATACGCAGCCTGCCGCACCGCCTTTCGGACAGTGCGGCGGCTCAGACCGCTTTTTCCTCGCTTTCCGCCGACGAAAGAGAAGATTTCGCCGCAAGCTTTGAAGGTCCGCATCGTGCCGCTCTTCCCGATAACGACAGTGAACGGATTTTTATGCAAATCTCACAAAACAGCGTGCAAATCTTGTACTAATTTTTTTATCTATTTCGGTTGAATTTCCCGCCAAAATACTTTATAATAATATTATGGGATTCGGTTCACCGTATCGGTATCTGACTTTGTGAGGAGCAAGTGCTATGCTGTTTTCAAAACGCTCGTTTTTTGATAGCGTCAAGCGCGGCGTCGTCCCGAACGGCGCAGACAGCTGTACCCGCTTTTTTACGTGCAGCATCGGATCGTATCCTTTTTTATCATCGCGGCTTATGGCAGCAGTCTAACTAATTGCAGGCTGCTGCTTTTTTTAGCCGTACTTCGGAGGTAATTATATGAAAAAAGTTGCTGTGATAATGGGATCGGACAGCGATTTTCCCATTGTGAAAAACGCTCTTTCCGAGCTTAAGGCTTACGGCGTTCCGTTCGAGTGCCATGTTATGAGCGCTCACCGCACACCCGAGCTTGCCGCGGGATTCGCCAAAAATGCAAGAGCCGAGGGCTTCGGCGTTATCATCTGCGCGGCAGGTATGGCTGCTCACCTGGCAGGCGTTATCGCGGGAAACACCACGCTCCCCGTCATCGGCATACCGATAAAGTCCACATTCGAGGGGCTTGACGCGCTGCTTGCCACCGTGCAGATGCCTTCGGGGATCCCCGTTGCGACGGTCGCGGTAAACGGCGCCAAAAACGCGGCTCTCCTGGCGATACAGATGCTCTCGCTCTCCGACGACGCGCTTGCCGCAAAGCTCGAAGCCGCCAAGCAGAACATGGTAGACGGCGTTATCGCGAAGGA
>JAILFF010000105.1 GCA_024697705.1 Ruminococcus sp. | reverse complement strand
TCATAGTTGACCACGAGTTGTCCACAATAGGCTAAGACAGAGGAATATATCATAAAACGAAAAGCATGAGAAACGGTCTCCAAACTGCTCGGAGACCGCATTTATTTAACCGAAATATAACATATGCTTATCAGTACCGATAGTTTTAATCGATACTGTCAAAAGCCTATTTTTCTTTGGTTGTTTCCGTTTTTTGTAAGGTTTATCCCCTCATCCGCAATATAGTCCTCCACGTCAGAAATCAATATCTCTCTGCTGTCGCTCCCTTCCTCATCCGCTCGAAGATTCTGATTCATTATCACCTGATCGAGCAGATTTCGCACCGTCCTCGCGTTAGCGAAATCAGGCTGCCTGCGGTAATACTCACACACGTCGAGCAGCAGCGAGAGAGCGTTATCGGCTATCGTGTACTTTTTCTTTTCAAGCATTCTGAGGGCGATCTCCGAGAGCTCCTCCCGGGTGAAATCGGGGAAATCAAGCGTAAACTGCACTCTTGATGCAAGCCCCGGATTTGAACCGATCATTGCTTTCATATCGTCCGTATATCCCGCGAGGATAACGCAGAACTGCCCGCGCCTATTCTCCATTTCTTTCAGCAGAACGGCTATCGCTTCATCGCCGTAAGTCGTTGACTTACCATCGTTCGTGCCTGCTTCTGTCAGCGCGTAGGCTTCGTCGATGAACAGCACGCCACCCATAGCTTCGTTTATCTTCGCAGTGTTTTGGGCGCGGTCTCGCCGACGTATTTGCCCATTAGCCCGTGTGCGTCCGTTTCAACGAGTTTTGCTTCGGGCAGCACTCCGACTTCGTAGAAAATGCGCGAAAGAATACGTGCAGTCTCGGTCTTGCCTGTGCCGGGGTTCCCGCAGAAACACATATGCAGATTGAAATCGCTGTCTGTCTTGTTGCGCTTGGCGTAGGCGCGTATCTTCTTTATCATGCGCTTTACGTTCGCAAGACCCACAAGGGCTTCAAGCTCCTCTTCGGCGGTGAGTATCTTCTTGACCGTTCCCTCGCCGCTTGTCGGCAGCGCGATCTTATTGTCCGAGATATACTTGTTCACATCAACAACATCGAGAGTCCTGTCCTCCGTCCCAACGCACCGCAGGTTCTGACACATTATCACCTGTTCAAGTATGTTTCTTACCTCGCGGGCGTTGGCAAAATCGGGAGCTTTGCGCTTAATGTCGGTGATGTCGAGGATCCGGTCAAGTGCGCGTTCGCTTATAGAATACTTGCGCTGTCCGAGCATGAGTTCGGCGATCTTTTGCAGCTCCTCGCGGGAATAGTTCGGGAAATCAAGCGTGAACTGTATCCGCGACCGCAGCCCCTGATTCGATGAAAGCATTTCCTGCATGGGATTCTTGTAGCCCGCGAATATCACGCAGAACTGCCCGCGCTTGTCCTCCATTTGCTTTATCAGTTCCGCGAGTGCTTCGTGACCGTAATCTCCGGGAGTGTCCTTCGGCACGAGAGAATACGCCTCGTCGATGAACAGAACGCCGCCCATAGCTTCCTCGATCAGCTCAGCGGTCTTTATCGCTGTCTGACCGACGTAGCCCGCGACAAGTCCGCTTCGGTCGGTCTCTATCACATTGTCGGTCGGCAGCAGACCGTTCTCATGCAGGATTCCTGCGATAATACGCGCTGTTTCTGTCTTACCCGTCCCGGGATTTCCGAGAAAGCACATATGCAGATTCAGCGCCGCGCTGTCCTTGTTCGCAAGCGCGTAAGCCTTGATCTTCTTTATGCTCTCCTTGATCAGCGCAAGCCCGACAAGTGCTTCGAGCTTTCTTTCGGCGTTTCCTGTTTTAAGCATAACGCCCTTTGTAGCTTTCATAATGCCGTCAGTATCGAGGGCAAGCATTTGATCATAAAGCTCAAACAGCTTATCTTCTGTCTTATCCGAAAGAAAATCCTCTTTCAGAACTGTATTCTTAATCTCGTCAAAGCGTACCGCTGCCGCGCCCGCAAGTGCTATCTGAAGATCATCTGCGCTGCAATTTGGCACACCGTTAATCGTATAAATCTCCGTGACCTGCAATACCGGCAGCCGCATGGCAAGGGACACTCCCTGCCAGTAGGCTCTGAGCATTTCCGAAAGCTCCGCCGAACCGTCGTCGAGAATATCCACCACATATTTCTTCGCTATGACCTTATCGAGCTTTTCAAGGCACTTCGGCACCTCGTCAAGGTCGGCGCGCTTTTTCGGCGTATCGGGAGCCTTGCGCTTTGCGGTGTAAAGATTATTCTTGACTATGAATTTGTATATCTTCTCCGCGATAACCGCGGCTCTGTCAAGCAGCATATCTGCGGCGTAAAGAGCAGTTTCATCGGGAATTTCGCTGTGATCGAGGGTTATCTCGGGCAGAATAAGCGGCTCGGGTTCGGCTTCTTTTCCAAGCAATTCCGCCGCCAGAAGAAGCTTTCCCGCCGCAAGTCCGCAAATAGTCTTTACTATGGTCAAATCGGCAGCGTATTCCATGTGAAAGCTTTCATGTAAATGCTTTTTCAGCTGCGAAACAGTATCGGTCATTCGCTTGTAGAACTGCTCGGTCTTTTCCGCATTAAATATGTAGTCGCGTATCTTTTCAATGCCCGGGAAACGTGCGTCGTCCTCCGCCTTGCCTTTGAATTGTACATCTTCGGGCTGAATATCGGGAACGATCAGGTGCTTTAGAAAATTCACTATCTCCCGCCGCAGTATTTCAGTGCGGTCGTAAGGCATCTCGTACATACTGTAACCGCAGACGGGGCAGGTGCAGCGTTCATCGCACTGCTTCACTTCCCCGCAGGATATGCACTTGTATTCGGGCATAATCACTCAACTCCCAAAGCCATTCTTGCCGCTTCAAGCGGGGTCTGATAGAACACGACATTTATCTCGTCTTTCAGCCTTTCGGACAGCTTATCGTAACTTTCGCGGCTGTCCTCGGGCATGAATATTTTCTTTGCTCCCGCATTCACCGCGGAAACGATTATCTCGTCAAGCTCGGAGGTCAGCTCGGTCATGCTGCCCGACATTACCACGCGCCCGCAGACGGGATCACAGCCCTTCCCGTGAGCGCCGA
>JAILFF010000060.1 GCA_024697705.1 Ruminococcus sp. | reverse complement strand
ACTGCTGCCGAGAGACAAGGAAGAAAGCCGCAGCTTTGCTGTCGCAAGGCAAGGATTTCTGACGCAGTATCTCGGCAGCAGGACAAGCAGAAAATTCAAGAATTAATTGGGGGAGCAATAATATAAATCGGGTTATAAGGAAGAACATTGTTTTCTGTCGGGGGGCAAAAAAGCAATATGAAAGAAATTGAAATATTCGGTGCAAACCGTTTTGAAACTTTTACCAAGACTCGTTCGGGCAGCCGCGCTGTCGTAATAAATAACGGGAAAATGCTTCTCTCGCATGAAACAGGATCGGGGTGGTGGCTGATCCCCGGCGGCGGTCTTGAAGAGAATGAATCACCCGAAGAATGTTGTGTAAGAGAAGTTGAAGAGGAAACGGGATATATTGTATCGCCTGTTCTGAAATTCCTGAAAATTTATGAGTTTTACGAGGAATATCGCTATATCAGTCATTATTATGTATGCGAAGTAACGGGTCACGGGCAGATGGCTTTGACAGAAGCAGAGAAGAAACGCGGTCTTGAACCTCAATGGCTTCCGCTAAATGAGGCAATTGATATTTTTTCCTGCCATCAAAAGTATGCGGACATCAGCGAGGAAAAACGCGGTTCATACCTGCGGGAATACACTGCGTTGTCAGAGTATATAAAACTCAAAATTCAGCCCGAACAGAAGATCATTTAATAAAAGTGTGATACTTATTCCGGTTAAGTCCGGTACCGTTATCCCTTGCGCGGGGAGCCATCGGAACTCCGTTAAACGAGCGTGAAAAAGAAAAGCCGCAGGACGCTGAATCATTATCCTGCGGCTTTTTTCATCTGTTACAAAAAAACACCCGTTCCGACCGTCAAGCCGTGAACGGGTGAGTGCTCAGGACTCTATCTGCTTCCCAAGAAACATTGCCGCAACTTTGGTGAGCATAACGTGTCGGTCGTCAGCCTTGACATCATTGCCGTTTGAAACGAACGCCACCGCTCCCGCAACGTCGCCCGCCGAGATTATCGGCGTCATGGCGATGGCACGGCTGTCGATGCCCTCGATGGGTTTGAGCGGAGCGCCGTCGCCGACCGCCGAATACGAACTGCGCTGTTCGAGCAGGTCTTCGAGCGCCGCCGAGATACGGCGCTCGCTGTACTCCTTTTTCTGCGTACCCGAAACGGCGACAACGTGGTCGCGGTCGAAGATGACAGCGGGCGCTCCGCCCAGCTTGGCGATGACCTCGCAGGCTTCGGCGGCGTTTTCAAGCTCGCCCATAGCGCTGTATTTCTTGAATACGACCTCGCCTTCGGGTCCGGTGTAGATTTCGAGCGGGTCACCCTCACTGATAACATTGACACTAAGAATCTCGCCCTTGCTTGTGCGTACTTGAGCGATAGGTGTGAGGTTGTCGGCTTTCTTAGTGCCTGACTTAAAATTTACAGATACAGCTTCCTCTGTTTGCAGCTCTTCGGGAACACCCGTATGCAGAAGCGTATCAATATCGGGTTTCAGCTTGATATCGATGCGGTCAGTGTAAACGTCGATACGGTCAAGAATGAAATCCACATCGGCTTTTGTCAGATTGTCCTTATTTATTATGGTATCAAAGACCTCCATGACCGTCTGCGCGGTGCGGTTCAAGGTGATTATCGCATTGTGCTTGTCTGTGGCAAGCTGTATCTGATTGCGGAACCCGTCTATCTGCTGCATAAGGTCATCGACCTGCTCCTGATAAACTTCCTCGAGCATATCCTCGCGTTCGGGGTGCTTGGCTAAGTCCTTGACGTGCTGACGAGCAAGGAATTTCAGCTCGGTCTTGATGTCCTCTATTCTCTGCGAAAGGACTTCCACAACGGTCTTGCTTGACGATGTTTCCTTCTGCTCTTTGTCAATAGACTCTTGCAGCTGTTCGAGCATGGCTTCGGAATTGTCTCTGACCTTCCGCACAAAGGATTTCAGCAGCTCGTCAAGCATATCCACCCGAGTATGATGCGATGAACAAGCCTTGCTGCCGCGCTTGTGATACGTTCCGCAGCGGTATGCGGGCGCGAGGTCGGGTCGGCTCATGGAGAACATGGGACTGCCGCAGTCACCGCAGAAAAGGTGTCCCGTATACACGTTGTCGTACTTCTTGATACCGCGGTAATTTGAGCGCGAACGCTCCTTCATCTGCTCCTGAACCACCGAGAACAGCTTGTAATCTACGATAGGCTCGTGGTTATTCGCCATTACGATATGGTCTATCTCTTGCAGCTTTTCATCGCCGCCGTTTATCTTCTTGCGGCGGTATTTGCGCTGACGGAGCGTGCCGATGTAGAAATCGTTCGACAGTATCTCGCTTATCGTAACAAGGCTCCACTCCGCTTTGGAGCGAACGGTATACTCCTCGCCCTCGGCTTCCTTGCGCATTTCCTCGGTCTTGCGAGGCGTGGGGATATGCTGATCGGTGAGGTAGTTTGCTATCTTCTTGTAGCCCCAGCCGTCAGCGTAAAGCTGAAATATCTTGCGAACAATCTCGGCGGAAGGCTCGTCAACGGCGAATTTCATGGTCTTTGTATTGGTCATGACATAACCATAGGGAACGGCGCATATCCATTTGCCCTCTTTCTGACGGCTGTTTATGACAGCCTTGACCTTCTTTGAGGTGTCTGTGACGGGCATTTCGTTTACAAGGAAACGGAACTGAATTGCCATCCACTCGTCCGAGGTCGGAAAGTCGATACCGTCACCGATAGAGATTATGCGCATACCTGCGTCGCGCAGGTCTTCAAGCTCCACAAGTCCCCTGCTGGTGCGGCGGGAGAATCGGGAAAAATCCTTGATTATGAGAATATCATACTCCCCGCGGAACAACTTCTTGCGGAGCTTCTGATAATCCTCGCGCTGCTCGAACGTGTAACCCGAACGGTCGCGGTCGGCGTAGAAGTCGAGCGTGGAATCGGGAAAAGTCCGCGTAACGTAGTCTGTAATTATCGTCTTTTGATTCTCGATGGAAGTGTTGTCCTTGTCCATCTCCTCGTCCACGGAAATACGGCAATAACCCGCAATTCTGAACTTCTCGTCCATAGAACTCTCCTTTCTGTAAATGTTGTAAAGATAATGTTGAAATTCTTATATCAACATTGTACCACGTTCAACAGGATTTGTCAAGAGGGTTTTGAATATTTTGGTGCGCTCGTTACAGATTTCTCAGTATCAGCCCTTCGGCACAACCAAACAGATCACCCCCTCCCGACATAAAAAACACGACTTTACATTTCTTATTGGCTTTCGAGAGCAGCCTTGCGGTCAACTCCGCACGATCGTACATCTGCTGTTCTTCATTAGTGAGCCACACTTCAATGTAGCCCTTGTTCTGATTGTTATATATTTCCAATGAATAAGCCCCCTTTTTCTTTATCATTAACTCTTTGGGTGAACTTATTCATTGTTAACTTTTACTTCCTATCAATTTGATCCTTTCATAAAAATGCGGGTGCTTCCGGTCAGCCCAGATAATGACGGTCACGGAGCCGGCGAATACGCGGAGTAGGCGGGCTCTGCGAATGACCTGAGCGCCCAAAAACTAATTGCTTACGTTTTCATATTCAATTGTAGAAATATTCAGTTGTAAATATTTAGTTGTAAGATATTCAATTGTAGCAATTAATTCTTAGTGCAGGCGAAGTTGCACTTTTATCATTTTATGTTTTGGATTTCTCGGACTCGTTTTCGTCCTCCAAGATTTCATCGCTGTCCGAATCGGACTGATCGTCGGCTTTTCTCTTATACCTCTTTTCGAGCTTCTCTTTCAGAGCATTAATGCGCTCGGCTTCATGCTCCTCGATCTCCTTAACGTGATTGGCTTCAAGCTGTTTCAGCGCCTCGACTGCGCCCTTGTTGCGCTCGGAGGTCATTATCTTCTTGAACCATTCCTTGACCTCCTTCTCGGTTGTGTGCGAACCGAACACAGGCGCACACAACTCATAAAACAGGTCTTTCCTTTCGCTAAGCGCCTTTTCAGCCTCCTCCGCGAACTCCCGATTGAGCTTTTCGAGCGCTTCAATGCTCGGCTGCAAAGCTTTCTTTTTCTCCTCAATGCTCATCATGAGAAGGTCTCGTCTGTTTTTCTTGTCGTCAATAGTTTTCTTTCTTGACATAGCATTTTCCTTTCATAATTCCATAGTTACTGTTCAGCGCCTCAGCTTTTTCTTTGGCGTGGTCTGTTTCTTTTCCTCGGGCTTTCTTTCGGGCGGATAGATTTCTATATCTCTCACCGCCTGCAAGATACTATCATAATCTGCGGCTCTGTCGGAATAATAATTCG
>JAILFF010000049.1 GCA_024697705.1 Ruminococcus sp. | reverse complement strand
GTGTGATGGGATTTTCGAGAAAATAATATGAAAGGTATGATTTACATGAAAAAGATCATCTCCGGTATACTCGCTCTTGCTATGGCGATCTCCGGTTCTGCCGTTATGGCAAGCGCTGCTTCCTGGCAGAACGTTAATCAGCAGACCAGCGGCACAACTGATGTTACTTTAAGATGGACTCCCGATGCTTCCGCTGACGGTTACAGAATTTACAAGTGGGATCAGGCTAACAAGAAGTATCAGGGCGTTAAGACCGTAGGCGGCAAGTGGAAGAGCGCTGTTAAGCTCACCGGTCTCACCTCGGGCACTTCTTACAGATTCGTTGTCAAGTCCTACGCTTACGACAAGGCAGGTCTCGGCTCCAACAAGATCTACTGGACTCCCAAGTCCGACGCTATCGTTGTTTCGACCGCTCCCGGTTCGACCAACATCACAAGCAGCACCAGAGCTGTTTCTAACGCTGTTCGCGTATTCTGGACCAAGTACAACTTCAAGAACATGGTTGACGGCGAGTCCAACAGCAAGTTCGGCGGTATCGCTGTTAAGTGGTACAACCAGAACACCCTGAGATATCAGGACGTTGCTTATGTTAGCGGCGGCAGGACCAACGTAAGACTGAACGGCTGCCTTGCTAACAAGAAGTACACCTTCAAGGTTGCTCCTTACACCATCAACTGGGTAAAGGGCTCTTCCGTTAAGGTTATGGGTACAGATTCCAACGCGTACACCATCAAGACTTCGTCTCGCTGATCAAGCGCCAGATATTGAGATAAGTTCTTATTTGGAATTTACAGCTCCCTCTGTTCGCAGAGGGAGTTTTTTCTGTAAATGAGCATTTGTTTTTGCATACAAAAAAGGCACACTTTACGGTGTGCCTATTGGTTTTATTCGCTATTTGTCATTCGTCGTCTACTTCAACGCCGAATTCGGCGCAGAGCTGTCTCAGCGTACCCTTGTAGCCGCGTCCGACCGCCCTGAGCTTCCAGATACCGTCATGGCGGTAGATCTCGCAGGCAGCCATTGATTTCACTTTGGTGAACGGCTCGGGCTCGAATCTCATGACCCTTCCGCCGCCGCTGTAAAAGCCGATGTCAATGTTTTTAATCTTATCGAGCGTCATCTCGGGGTCGTCGCCGTATGCCGCATAGACAAGCACGATGTTCTCGATCTCATCGTCTGCCTTGTCGAGATTCAGCGTAAAGCGGCAGCTGTTATCCTTCTCGACCGTCACGCTGCCGTCGGGGGAGGTGTTCTGCCCGAAGAAGACAAAGTATTTCTCGTTCATGACCTTGTTGTTCGCCGTCAGCATGAAGGCGTAGCCGTCAAGCTCCAGCCCCGAGTCGCCCGCGTCGAAATCCGGTTCGATAATGAAGGGCTCCTCCGCAAGCGGCTGAACGGAAATTCTTTCGCCGCAGACGAGCGACTTCAGCTTCGGCTTGATGATCGGCGGCTCTTCGCCGTCGGGCTCGGAATCGGGCTCCTCTTCGGCAGTCTGCTCATCGGTAACGACGGGCGAACCGATATCCGATTCGATGAACGCCTGCGGCTCGAAGCTCGCAAAGCTGATATCGTTTCTCTCGCCGAAATCACAGCTCACGGGCGCGTCGGTAGTCAGCGCGAAAGCATGGTTCGCCGCTATCGTCAGCGAGCACCACACATAAAGTATACACGAATGTATCCCGCGCAGTACCTTCGAGCGGTCGCGGTTCTTGCCGAGATAGTTATAGATTATGTCGATGCAGGGCTTGATCTCCGCAAGCTCGGCACGCAGCGAGTCAAGGCTCGAATCCGTCCATTTGTCGCTGCTGACAAGCCGTTCTACCGCGGGATTGCTCACGCCGTCGGGCAGGTAGACGATATTCACATCGGGCAGCCCGCAGATCGACGGGTAATGCGACTCGTCGTAGCAGAAGCAGCCGCGGCTCTCGACAAGCTGTGCCGCCGCAAGAATAACATCTGTTGCAAGCTCGATGGGCTTTTTGTCGTCGATATCGCAAAGCTCGCCTATCAGCCATACAAAGCTGCGGAACGCCGAAAGATACTCAGCCTCGCGGATATAGCAGTGCTTGATCTCCTGCTCGCGGTCGAAGCAGGGGTCGTACACCTCGTCGCTCACGGCGAAAAGACCCGCGTACTGCCAAGCCGTCTCCGAATAGCCGAAGGGCGGCACGCTGATGTCCTCGACGGCTCTCAGCGCGTACTCTATCGAATCGCGGAGCTGTATGCCCATACGCAGCCAGCTGTCAAAGCCTTCCTCCGCCGAGCGCGTTTCAAGATAATGTGCGGCTGTCCGCTCGTCTGTCGGTTCGGCGCGGCGCAGCGCGGCATTGAGCTTGAAAAAGCACCGCATATATGTATCGTTGCAGACAACGTCCTTGTCGGTCACGCTCATCAGCAGCTCGGCAAGCTTGTTTTCGTGCTCCACGAGGTCTTCCTCGGTGCCGAAAACCACCTGCATCGGATAAACGCCGTTCTGTGTGATTATCTCCGCACGGAAGATGGCGTTCGCGCCGCCGTTTTCACCCGCGGACGTACCCTTGTACTCCTGGAGCTGCACAAATACCGCCACATCTGAGGTATGCTTCAGCACGAAACGCCTTTCGGGACTGCCGTCGCCGAAGGAATTGAGCCCCAGCTTTCTGATACGCATTTTATTGCAGTATTCGCGCAGATCGCCCGTGCAGATAGGTCCCTGCGACGACATACACGAATAGCTGTCGGTAGCGCCGTAATAGCTGCTGATATCGCTGCCCTCGCCGCCGTTCAAGATCAGCAGGCAGCGTTGTCCCTTTATAACGTCGGGGTCGATCGACCATACATAGCCGCGCGGTACGGTAACAGCCCAGTCATTTGAAACAACGACCCTCGAAGGCGCTCCCGCGGCGGATTTGTCCTCAGCGGCAGCCTTCTCCGAACGCTCTTTGAGCATTACGGCAAGCTCTTCCATATCCACGTCGCTGAACTCGGGCTTTACACCGTCGTCAAACTCGATGGTGCGCATCATATCGAGAACGGTGCCGACCGCCGATGTAGCCTCCTCCGAGCTGCCGACATACGAGGTCAGCACGGTAGTCACCGAATCTCCCGCTATCACATAACCATTGATATAATAAGTCGCAGCCGTAATGCCCGATATCTCACCGAAGCGGAACACGTACAGCTCGACCGCAAGCCCTATCTCGCGGCGCTTTTCGGGGTCGCGGTAAAGGCTGTAAAACACTCCCTTGCTTTCAAGCAGCTTTTCGAGACCCTTTTCGGCGGCGTTCTCGACCTTTTCGCCGATGAAGGTTATCCCGAGGGTCTTTCCCGCCGCGGCGCCCGAGCAGTTGACAAATTCGAGTATCGGCGACATATAGTCGCTCTCGGCACGCCAAAGGCTCTCGTCGGGAACAACGATAGTCCAGTCGGGCGAGGGGTGAACTCTTCCCGCGCCGCGCATAACGCCGAATCCTTCCGTAAATTTGCCGTCGGCTTCTTTCGTCAGACGCTCAGCCGTGCTGCCTTCAACGCCCACTACCTCAAAGCCCTTGCGGATTACATTGCTGCCGATATTCATTACCTTGCGGCAGAGTATCAGCTTTTTCAGCGCGGGCATTTCGAGCGAAGCCGCAAGCAGAGTGTGGCAGGTATAGGGCAGGCGCAGAGTGTCGGGTCTTGCGGCGCTGATCTTATCAACGCGGAAGACCTCGGGCAGACCGTCGATGAACATTCTGAGGCTCTTGTTGTCCCATTCGCAGTCGGCGCCGTCGCAGAGCGCCGTCAGCGTGCCGCCTTCAAAGACAGCCACGCGCACATTCCACGAGAACAGCTCGTAAAACTCCAGTACGCCGTTGCGGTAGATGCAGTGCTCATGGGTAGCGCCGACGGGAACAGCCTGTCTCGCCGACATCTGATCGGCTACGGGCACGCTCCATTCGTCGATTATCTCCGAAGCCTGGATAATATCGGTATCGGTCAGCAGCATCAGCAGCACGTTCTCGGGCGGAGCCTTAAAATCGCGCTCGGTGTCCATGTCGATGATGCGCTTTGTCGGGCGGGCGTTGGCAACGTCATCGGGTGCGACTGTGCCGAAAAACGCACGGTAGATAAGCGCCCTCAGCCGCTCGTCTATATACGCGGGATTGGTGACGGTAAGCACCAGCGTTGAATTATCGGGATCGAAGCCGCACTCGAAGCCGTTCTTCGGCTTGCTGTGAAGCGTAAGTCCCTTTCTTAATCTGTATATGAGAGCCGAGTCGATGGTCACACGGCGGAACACCTCGATAGTCGGCGCGAAGTCGAGCTCCTCGGTGCTGTCGGCTTCGGGAACGATCACCGTCGGCATGGCGGGCTGGGGCGGAGCATCGGGGAGATTAGGCTCGTCGGAAGCCATAGCCGCCTCACGCTGTTTCCGCAGTTCCTCCTGCTTTTGCAGTTCCTCCTGTCTCCTGCGTTCCTCCTCGGCTTCGATAGCCTGTTTTTCCTCATCGGCGAAAGGCTTAAGCAGTGCCGCGCAGTTCTCCGCGCCGACGCTCTCGGCAGCTTCAAACAGCTCGATGCAGTTCTCGGGCTTGCCCGCTTTGAGCAGACCGCGCAGCATAACGCTGTTGTCGCCGTCATTAATCATAAGAGCCGCCGCCGCATAAAGCCTTACGCTCAGATAATCGGCAGCCGCCTTGCTCTTGTGAACGACGTACAGATATATAGCGAGAGGCAGCTTGTGATCCTCGCGCTCGATAGCGGCAAAAAGCTTGTCCGCCCTGTCCGTGCCGAGTGCTCCGAAGAACTCCACGCACTTCGAGGCGTCGGACATTGCCCAGTCGGAAATATATGGAAGCGTCACGCGGTAATCACCGCTGTAAAGCTCGAAATCGTTGCGGCATGACATAAAAGCCGAAGGCTCTACCTTCTTGATGCCCTCGTGCAGACGGCACTTCTTCATTCTGAAACAGCTCCAGAACGTATCGCGGCGAACCTCCTCCACGCTTTTCGGGATCTCGGCAAATTCAAGGCTGTCGCACCCCAGAAAAGCGCCCTCGCAGAGCGTAATGACCGAATCGGGCAGTGTGATGCTCTTTATCTTGGAATTGGAAAAAGCGCCCTCTCCGATATAATAGATGCCCTTGGGTATAACGACCTCCTCGACGGGACATTCATAAAAAGCGCGTTTGCCTATACGCTTAACGCCCGCAGGCACATTCAGCTTGCTTATCGCGCCGTCTGCTATGTAGCTGTCAAGTAATTCTCCCTTTATAACAAAGCCCATTAACATAAGCCCCCGATCTGCATTTTCACGATTGGCGCTGCGGGTCGTTTCTAAAAAAACGCGCAGCCCACCATATTAAATTATATCATATTCAATTATTACTTGTCAAGCATTAATAAACATAAAGTGCTTAATACAGTAATTATTTTTTGTAAATTTTCGTGCTTTTTCGACGGTCGCTTGACAAATATCACCAACAGAGTACAAGCACAAAAGCGCACCCGCAGATAAATACGGGTGCGCATAAGATCATATGTTTATTTTCTGAAATTATTCGTTCAGCAGGAGAGCAGCTTCTCGGCAGACGCGAGCTTTACAGCCGTTACGAATACCTGCATTGCCTTGATAAGCTCGTCGATAGGCGGGAAAGTCGGCGCGATGCGGATATTTTTGTCGGCAGGGTCTTTCTTGTAGGGATAGGTCGCTCCCGCTCCTGTGAGGGTAACGCCTGCCTCCTTGCAGAGCTCCACGATACGCTTGGCGCAGCCGTCGAGCGCGTCAAAGCTGATGAAATAGCCGCCGTTGGGCTTTACCCACGAACCGAGACCCGTACCGCCGATCTCGCTTTCGAGCAGGTCGAGCACGGCATTGAACCGAGGTTCGAGGATAGCGCGGTGCTTCTGCATATGCGCAAGAACATTGTCGAAGCTGCCGTCAAAGAAGCGAACGTGCCGCAGCATATTTACCTTGTCATGACCGATGGTCTGAATGGTCATGCTCTTCTTTATCCATTTGAGATTAGCCTCCGAAGCGCCGAGTACCGCTACGCCGCTGCCGGGGAACGTAACCTTCGAGGTGGAAGCGAACTGATACGCCATATCGTCGTTGCCGTTCTTCTTAAGCTCATCAAAGAGATTCAGCAGCTTGTCAGGAGTATCGGTAAGATGGTGTATGCAGTAGGCGTTGTCCCAGAAAATGCGGAAGTCCTTTGCGGCGGGCTTAAGAGCAGCCAAACGCCTTACAGTGTCATCGGAGTAGGTGATGCCCGTCGGGTTGGCGTACATCGGCACGCACCAGATACCCTTGATGCTCTCGTCGCTGCTGACGAGCTTCTCGACCATGTCCATATCGGGACCGTCTTCGGTCATCGGAATATTAATCATCTCGAAGCCGAAAAGCTCGGTGATGGCGAAATGTCTGTCATATCCGGGAACGGGGCAGAGCCATTTGAGCTTACCCTGATCCTTCCAGGGAGTAAGACCCTCGCCCGCGCCGAAGGTGTAGCAGCGGGAAACGCAGTCGTACATTATATTAAGGCTCGAATTGCCGAAAACGATGACATTTCCCTCGGGAACGCCGAGCATGGGTGCGAAAAGCTTCTTAGCGTCGGGCGTACCGTCAAGCATACCGTAGTTAAAATAATCGTCCGAGATATCCGCCGAATTCTCAGCGGTAAGGCAGTTAAGCATCGGCTTAGAAAGCGCCAGCTGTGCCGAACCGGGCTTACCTCTCGCCATATTTAGTTTAAGTCCCAGTGCCTTGTATTCATCATACTGTTTCTGAGCTGCCTCTTTAAATTCGGCGAGCTGCTGCTTGTTCATATCAACGGGTCTCATACCTGATTTCCTCCCACAAATTTATTACATTTATATTATATACCCCGTCTGCGATTTTTGCAAGTATTTTTTTACAACTTGCAAAAAAATCATGATAATACACATAGAACGGTATAATCGCACCGAAAAATCGTTTATTTAGACCAACGAAAATTCAAAATCCACGACCGT
Organism: Ruminococcus sp.; assembly: GCA_024697705.1. Taxonomy (GTDB): domain Bacteria; phylum Bacillota; class Clostridia; order Oscillospirales; family Ruminococcaceae; genus YE71. The sequence continues at coordinate 214 of JAILFF010000049.1, read as the reverse complement.
GCAAAAAATAAACGCTCCCCCGTAAGGCGGGGAAGCGCGAAATTTTAAGAGTCTTGCTTTCTGTTCAGATACTTGATATAGAACAAATGAACGATTATAGTCAAAAGTATCAGGAATACTCCGAAGATCAATATCATCGTTTCGCTGTTGATGACGTTCGACAAAGCATAATGACAGACGTTCGTGACGGTATTGTAGACATTGTCACTTCTCA
>JAILFF010000044.1 GCA_024697705.1 Ruminococcus sp. | reverse complement strand
CAAGACGGGCGTTATGGAAAGCGGCGAGCTTTGCATAGCGTACCTCTGCGCGACAAATTCCGAAAGAGAGGAATTTGTGCTTAAAGGCGGCGCTTTGGCGGAAACAACGCGGTTCGCATTCGTGCTTTCGGGGAACGTCACTCGGGCGGGCAGGATATACACGCCCGTCTCGGAGGGCGAGGCGGAGCTATTCACCGCGCACTCGGAGGAAAGCGGCATGAAAAAACGTCTTTATGAGCATATCACGATCACGGTCGGCGGCGATCTGAACATTTCCTTCACGCAGGAAAGCATTTCGCGTGAGGATTACGAAGCCGCCGTGAAAGGAGAAGGCTCATGAACAACGATTCTAAGCGCAGGCTAAAAGTAATGGCGCTGACTGTCCCTGCGGCTATCGTCTACATAATACTGGGTGCGCTTTTGCCCGTGTTCATCATAGCGGCGGTGATAGGCGTCAGTTGTGCGCAGAAAGAAGCCGAAAGCCGCGGTTATGAAACGGGTGTTACTGACGAGGGATATTTCCGGCTGATGACCGACGCGCACTATACTACTCAAACAAATTTTAAGCTTGCGGGCGGCGGCGAGGACATGATAACGCGCCGCGACTCTTACCGCAAGGGCTATTATGATGTGTGGGACTATGAAGCGGTCAAAGACGGCTCTGCGGACTACGTTTATGAAAGCTATTCTACCCAATCTAACCCCGGTGACGTTCCCGACGATTATTTCCTTTACCATATCATGACAAACGGCGGGCGGGTCATCTTAGCGAAAGAGGAGAAGATAACCGCCGTCCGTTGGGAGGAGCTTACCGGCCAAAAGGCAAACGGCCGGGACAGATCCATGACGGAGAAATATCTCACCGAAGCGCTTAAAGGTTCGGGTGAGCTTGACAAGCTGAATCCTCCCGCAACAGGCGCGGAAATAGCCGCGTGGGAGAATAACAACGGCTGCAAGCTGCCGCAGCATATCAAGGATTTTCTTATGTTCTCGAACGGCTTTAAATACGGCAAGTTCGAGGTGCTGCCGCTTGAAAAAATTTCCCCCAATGTAAGACCGAAGGACTGCGAGGAAGAATATTTTACCGTTGGCCGGGCTTACGGAACGCTTTTATCCGACAAGGACGGCGATCTTTGCCAAAAAGGCAGCTACAACGCGAAATTCTTTAAATATATCCGCAGCGAGCTTATCCCTAAAATAAACCAAAAAAATCCGCAGCACGCGGAAAGCGCCGCCGAATAAAAGGAGCAAAATATGCAGAAGGTTCTTGAAGAGCTTAAAGAGCTTCTCGAAAAAGCCAAAATGACGAACAAACTGAACCCGCCCGCGACACCCGAGCAGATAGCCGAACGGGAGCGTTCGCTCGGGGCAATTATCCCCGACGAGATCAAGCAGTTTCTGATGTTCTCGAACGGTTTTGAGTACGGCTGGGGTTGCGTGGATATCCTGCCGCTCGAAGAAATAACGATCATCAAGGGCTGGGACAACACGCCCGACGGTTGGCTCGATCTCGGCTCGATAATCGGAGACGGCGCGGAGCTTGTGGGCGACGAGCACGGCAATCTGTGGCTTTCCGACCACGAAAGCCGCCCTATGTTAAGGCGTTATTCCATAAAAGAATGGTTAAGAGACAACGTTATCGAGAGCATTTACGAGGATATCGACGAAGACGAATAAATTTACGGAACGGAGAATGAACAAATGAGATTAATGCAATTTCAGATAGACGACATGATAAAAGCCGCACTTGCGGAGGACATCAACTACATCGACGTTACCACCGACTACCTTGTTGACGAGGACAAGATCGACACCGCCCAGTATGTGGCAAAGGCTGACGGCGTTCTCTGCGGCATTGAAATGGCGCTGAGGGTGTTCACGCTGCTCGACCCCTCCGCGACCTTTGACGTTTATATTCAGGATGGTGAAAAGGTCAGAAAGGGCGACATAATCGCGAGAATGACCGCCCACACGCGGGCGCTGCTGAAAGGCGAACGCACGGCACTGAACATCTTGCAGCACCTTTCGGGCATTGCCACCGCGACAAACAAGTGCGTAAAGCTCGTGGAGGGGACGAAGGCTTCCGTCTGCGACACGCGGAAAACTCTGCCGGGGCTGCGTATTTTTCAGAAATATGCGGTGACGGTCGGCGGCGGGAAGAATCACCGCTACAATCTTTCGGACTGCGCCATGCTGAAAGACACGCACCTTGACGCTTACGGCTCGATCACGGGCGCGGTGAATGCTCTGCGCGGGAAGATGGGGCATACGGTGAAGATAGAAGTCGAGGTCGGCACTCTTGATGAGCTTAAAGAGGCGCTTGAGGTCGGGTGCGAGATCATCATGCTCGATAATATGTCCTGCGAGGATATGGCGAAGGCAGTCGAGATCACGGCGGGCAGGGCGAAGCTTGAAGCGTCGGGCAATGTCACGGAGGAGACCATTGCGGATATTGCGAAGACAGGTGTGGATATTATTTCACTCGGGGCGCTGACTCATTCGGTCAAGGCGTTTGATATCAGCATGAAGATGGTAAAGAATAACTAAAATAGTATCACAAGTGAGGACAAAACTAAAAGTCTTAGGAAGGGGGGGTGGGGGAAACCCTTCTGCAGAAGGGGTTCCCCCACAAAAGCCGACGGCAATAGGAATCTTAC
>JAILFF010000036.1 GCA_024697705.1 Ruminococcus sp. | reverse complement strand
CGCTCACGCAGTCAAGGATTTTATGGAATATATCAATCTGCTCCTCGCTCAGCGATTTTGACATCTGTATTTCCGTTTTCAAAGTCCACCGCTTCCTGTAAGCCGATCATGATGCTTTCAAATACGTTCATGTTACGTCGTTCCCTTTACTGTTTTTCTATATTATACTCTATCGGATAAGAGAAGTCAATAGAAAAAGGAGAACCGCCAAAGCAGTTCTCCGAAATCAAGGGGGGTTATAGAAATGGAAGAACTCAAATTAATGCTTATTTCAAAGCAGTACCGTTCACATACAGAGTGTACCCGTTGGTGATGATGTTTGAAACATCGCCGTCAAACGAGGTGATATAGGTATCGGCTGTCAGCGTCCACTTTCTGGTGCTGTCGAGCATGACTGCAACTGTCCCGACTTCGGTGGACACGGTCTCGCCGGAAGCGTTGGTTATTGCGCCGTCGATGGAATACGGCGAAATATTGGTGAAATATAAGTGAGTTAGTTATTTCACAAAAAAGGAGGACCGCCAAAGCAGTCCTCCAAAATTTAGGGGGTGTTTATGCAGCTATTTCAAAGTTCTTTGCAAGCTGTTCTTTTGTTATTCTGACCTGTCCGCCGTCCGTAAAGTCCGCGAATATCTGACCGAACTCGTCTACATAAACGACGGTCGCGGTGGAACCGACGTGGTTCTTTCCGTCAAGGTCTTTCACGAGCCTGATCTTTGTTCCGGCGCTTATCTTCTCCATTGTAATGCCTCCAAAAAGTGATTTGCTGTGGCACACAGCTTCTCTATTATACTATTTTCGGGAGGAAATGTCAATCAGAAAAAATGAAAGCGATCAATTTGCGGTCACGACGCTGTTGATATGATCTTTCAGCAGCATTAATTCTTCCATTATGATACAGTGTTTAAAGGCGTTCCTTTTGACGCTTTCGACGCATTCATCAAAGTCGATCCATAAGACACTGTGGACTTCTTCTTTTTGCAGTTCAAATCCGCTTTCATCGGTGTCGTTCCAAAGAGCAAAGACCTTTGATACCTGCCTGTCGTGGAATTCCTTTCCGAAGAATTCATCATCATATCGGATATATCTTATGCCGCAGTAATGCAGCTGTTCTGCGCTAGCGGTTACGTCGAGTTCTTCTTTAAGTTCTCTCAGAGCCGAGGGGATATAATCCACGCCCGCAGGTATATGTCCCGCGCTTGAAATATCGTAACAGCCGGGGAAAGCCGATTTGTTATCCGCACGTTTCTGGAGAAGAACCTGCACCCTACCGTTTTTCTCTCTGAGAAGCCAGACGTGAGAGGTGCGGTGCAGTATTCCTTTGAGATGTGCGGTCTCGCGGTCAACGGTCTGTCCGGTAGGTATTCCGTTTTCATCAACAATATCAAGTATTTCTGCCATATTTTCTCCTTTTTGAATCAATATTGTTTTTTTGAAGATATGAGAGATTTCAAGGGGTTGTGTCCTTGACCCATATGGTTGCCAAAGAAACCGTCAAAGCGCCGGGCTTATTATCGCGACTGCTTGTTTTCTTCAATAAATATCCCTGTCAGCCTCGGAACACCGAAGCGGCTTGTGAAAAGCTCGCATTTGCAAAGAAACTCATAGAAGATGTGTCTCCCTTGCCCTGCCATTGATTCGTAGTTGCCCTGTCCCTTCGCGAGGATGACATCTGCTTTGTCGAGGATTTTTTTTGAAGCCTCGGGCAGCATCTCATATATCGTTCCCGCGATCGGCAGACCGTTTGATATTATCTCTGCAAAGTCCGCAAGCCCGACATATGCCGCGTCCTCGGCGGTGGCGTCGTTCAGCACCTCGCACCCTCTAACCATCGCGCTGACGGTGAGATGAGGAAATCTCTTTTTTAGCTGTTCGAGCATTAGCTTGTCAAGGACGATCTCCCCGCAGTTGTCGCAGATCAGCAAAAAGGTATGGGCTTCGGAGCACTCCTTCAGGAACGACGAATACGTTTCCAAATCTCCGCCCCGCATATCCGTATCGCGAAACAGCGCCAGAAACTCGTCTTTGTCAACTTGGTTCATGGCGCCGAAATCAATGTAATTACCTATACGAGCCATCATAAGCGCCTTTGCAAGTGGATCGGCGGAACTTTCTATCTCGCGGCGAAGGCTGTCCTCCATGCCCAGCACAAGATCATTATAGCTCTTTTTGATACCGCTGTAATCCGACGTTCTGCCGAAATACCGCTTATATGCCAAATTGAATTGATATACCATGAATGGCGCGGTGTCCGTCTCACGCCTGTTATCGAGCAACGCCTTTATCTCGGAAAGATAGGCTTCGTTATCGGTTCTGTTTGCCTGCCTGTCATACAGACACTTTGCACAGCTATCGGAAATACGCATATATTTCTCCTTTATAAGGTCACGTTTTTGATGGCAAGATCGGGCATCGCACTTCCGTTTGTTAGAGTGTCGATTCTCGAATTGAGCTCCTTGTAATACATAAGTGTTGACTCGGATCCCGTTCCGCCTACCAGTCCTATCTTTTTCATGTCCTGCGGAGCGAACCGGATGTCCGTTGTATCCGTCAAAGTATTTCTCGGCGGTAAGGCTGCGGCGTTTGTTCCGGCTGCATAGGAATAGTATTTTCATGTAGCTCCCTTATCTGTTATAAGGACATTTTTCTCCGATACACTGTTTGTTCAGCGGAGAAAAGTCACATATTATTTTTGGCATATCGATCGTAACGCCGTATCTTTCTGCGATATACTCGACTGCCTGTTCCATAGCGGCGAATGCGTCACGTTTGCAGCAGCGGGGACCGCCCGTTTTGGCAAGCCTTGCGAGGGCGGCGGAGGTGTATTTCATATGGCTGCCCCAGTCTTCGCCGGAGAGGGGTCCCGTGCCGTCGATTATCGCAAGCGCCGCGCCGATGGAAGTGACCGCCCCGCACACTCCCCACAATCCGCAGGCAGCACCGGGCATACGCAGTCCCTCGAACATCAGCTTGTTCAGGGCTTCGTG
>JAILFF010000006.1 GCA_024697705.1 Ruminococcus sp. | reverse complement strand
AATATCTGCATAAAGATTTCGAGAGAAAAATTCACAGTACAAGGAAAACGACCGCAGGAGGTGGTCTGAACGAAGTTCAGACAGTCGCCCTTCAAGGGAGTTTGACGCAGTAATGTGAATTTTTATCCGAAAGATTTGTGCGGCTATTTTCTCGGATTGCTATAGTACAGGAACGCTTGGTGAGTGGTGTAAGAAGATTGGAGAGATGATTGGGGTTCCCCAGCTTCATTCCCACGATTGGAGACATACACAATCCCAACTATACTCTCTTGCGGGTATGCCGTTAGAGGATATTTCTGCCTTGCTTAATCACAGCGGAACTGATGTAACGCGCAAACATTATCTAAAAACAGATACAAGAAGGCTTACACAATTAAAAGATGAGTTGGATATGTGAAATTTTCAAGAACCACTTGACAAGGCGCAGAATATAGTGTATAATATAATCAAGACAAGATATATTATCTGATGGCGCGTTTATAAAGCCGTCAAAATCGTTTTAACTTTCCGCTGACCAATATGCGGGATATAAGTGGTTGGGTTGAAAGTCTTTTCCGCTGACCAATATGCGGGATATAAGTGGTTGGGTTGAAAGTAATAGTAGCCCCGCTTTATTGTGGGGCTATTTTTTTTGGAGATGTGTAAATGCAAAAACATGGATTCTATATTATTGATGACTGTTTTTATAAAAAATTTGATGACCCATATTTGAAAGGTAACAAAACCGAGAATCGCCCACACTATTATTGTTTTGCTGACGATAAGCACAAAGGGATATATTGGGTGATTCCAATGAGCAGTCGTATTGATAAGTTTAAAAAGATCATAGAGCAAAAACAATTGCAACATAAACCGTGTGACATATTACATATATGCAAACTTAGTAACGACAAGTATAGTGCGTTTTTGATTCAGGATATGTTTCCTATTACAGAACAGTATGTAAAAAGACCATATACTTTTGCGGGAAATCCTTTAATATTAGTAAACGAAAAAGACATACAAGAAGTCGAACGTAAGGCATTAAGAATTAGAAATGCCATTGAACGTGGCATTAGGTTTACTCCGCTCCAAGTTGATTCTATTAAAATTAGAAATATCTTGATTGAAGAATTAAAATAATCGTCCCCCAAAACCATATCATTTCAGGGACAAAAATTTAGGGAATACCTACTTGAATTATCAGGTAAGTATTCCCTATTTTTTACGATTTATAAATTGAGATAAACAATCAACAATCCAATTTATGGAATGATTGGTTGATGGCTTATGTCAATCTATAAGGAAAGCATAATAAACGTTGTAAATCAAATCAGTTTCATATACCTATGTGTTTCGTGTAACACTTTCGTGCAACACTTTATGTTTTTCGTGCAACATATATGCAGTTTGAACTGTAAAAATTGCAGTTACTACTGTACATAATATTCTCTAAAACGACGGTATTACAAAGAAAATGGCGTGTCTACAATCATTTGAGAACACGCCTACCAAAAGCTGGTAGTCGGACTCGAACCGACGACCTGCGCATTACGAATGCGCTGCTCTACCAACTGAGCCATACCAGCTTCAATATAACAGTTTAATTATATCACAACAAATTATAAAAGTCAAGCCGCGCACAGCTATGTTAATATTTTTTTTACATTTATAAACAACTTAACGAATTATAAGAAAAAATTTACTGTTACCCGCTTGATATTACTTAACTTTTGTGATATAATATAGCGGTTGGAAATTCAGACCCGGTTTCAGAAAGGAATCACTGTTATGAAAGAAATATCAAAGCTCATGACATACCGCGACAGCATCAAGGTCGTGGACGCCACCATCAGGGACGGCGGTCTTGTCAACGACTTCTACTTCGACGACAGCTTTGTGCGCGGGCTTTATCTCGCGAACATCAAGGCGGGCGTGGATTATATGGAATTCGGCTACAAGGGCGACAAGGAAATGTTCGACCCGAGCAAATTCGGCAAGTGGAAATTCTGCGATGAAGCCGATCTGCGTGCCATAGTCGGCGACAACGACACCGATCTGAAGCTCGCTGTCATGGCTGACGTCGGCAGATGCCGCTACAAGCAGGACATTATCCCCCGCGATGAAAGCGTTATCGACCTCATCAGAGTCGCTACCTATCTGAATCAGATACCGACGGCTGTTGACATGATCGAAGACGCCAAGCGCAAGGGCTACGAGGTAAGCTGCAACATCATGGCGATCTCGGCGGCACAGGAAACGGACGTTCGGACAGCTCTCGACATTCTGGGGCAGACTCCCGTAGACGTCATCTACATCGTGGACAGCTTCGGAGCGCTTTATCCCGAACAGATGCAGCGCATCGCGGCGCTGTATGTGGAATACGCCGAGAAGTACGGCAAAAAGATAGGCATACACGCGCACAACAATCAGCAGCTTGCGTTCGCGAACACGATCGAAGCGGTAGGCGACGGCGTAGACTGGCTCGACGCAACATATGCGGCACTCGGAAGAGGTGCGGGAAACTGCGCTATGGAGCTGCTGCTCGGCTTCTTAAAGAATCCGAAGTACAATGTTTTCCCCGTAATAAAGTTCATCGAGCAGTACGTCAACAAGCTGCGTGACGAGGGCATGGTATGGGGCTACGATCTCCAGTATCTTCTGACGGGTCTTCTCAACCAGCACCCGAGAACGGCGATCGCGTTCACGAAGGACAACCGCCGCGATTACGCGGAGTTTTACAAAGAAGTCGTGGCGATGGACTGATAAGTCCAGCCTATCAGACACTATCATATATATTAAGAGCAGCTGAGAATACCCGCAGCTGCTCTTTTTTGATAAATCACACCAATTCGATACGATACGTCCGCAGCCAGTGGTTGACCTGTATTAGGTAAGCCATGATCTGCGGGTCGTTCATCAGCTGCCCGAACCACGCCGTATGCTCGCCGCGATACATCAGCCGCTCTATCTCTCCGCGTTTGAGCAGATACAACAGCGGACACTCCGTCTGCGAAAGCTCCTCTGCCAATCGCTCCCGCACCGCCCGCTCATACCCGGGATTGTGCGTCTTGGGATACGGAGACTTCTTCCGCCGCAAGACCTTCTCGGGCAGAAGCCCCTTCGACTCCGCCGCCGCACGAAGCAAGCCCTTTTCGCGCCCGCGCCAATCCTTGTACTCCCACGACACACAGCTAAGGTACTCCATTATGCGATGGTCGCAAAACGGCACGCGCACCTCCAGCCCCCAGTACATTGACATTCTGTCTTTTCGTTCAAGAAGCGTCTGCATGAACCAGTCGGTATTAAGCCGCATCATCTCACGCATACGTTTTTCGAGCGGCGGAAGACCTTCGGCAGCAGCCTTTTCGCACGTTCCGCGGTACCTCGACGAAACATATTCTTCGGGCCGGCTGCCTTCAAGATATTCCTCCCTCACCAGCGAGGCACGGTATGCCGTGCTCTGCGACCATGGGAAACCCGCTTTCTCGCGTATTTCGGGGTCGCGGTACCACGGATAGCCGCCGAATATCTCGTCCGCGCACTCACCCGAAAGCGCCACCGTCGAATGTTCCCTGACCGCCTTGCAGAACAGCAGCAGCGAGCTGTCAACATCTGCCATGCCCGGAAGATCGCGGGCTTCCGTCGCCGTGTAAAGCGCGTCAACAAGCTCGGGCGTGTCGATCACCACGCGGGTATGCTCCGTGCCGAGAAACCTTACCATTTCGTCGATATACTCGTCGTCGGCGTCGGGCTGAAATTTCCCCGCCGTGAAATACTTCTTATTGTCGCGGTACTCGACCGAGAAGGTATTGAGCCGCCTGCCTTCCTCCGCAAAGCGCCGCGCCGTTATCGAAGAGATGATGCTCGAATCCAGCCCGCCCGAAAGGAACGTACACAGCGGCACATCGGAGACCGTCTGACGAAGCACCGCATCGGTGACAAGCTCCGCCGTTCGGTCACGCACCTGCTCAAAGCTTTCGGCGACGAATGCGCCGCCGTCCGTACACATATCCCAGTACGTCCGACGGTGCAGACCGCTTTCGTCATAGACCGCACATTCTCCGGGAAGGATCTCCTCCACGCCCTCGAACACTCCGCAGCCGGGCGTTCGGGCGGGACCGAGCAGCATTATCTCACGAACGCCTTTTGCACCGAGCCTTGCGGGAATACCTGCCGCGAACAGCCCTTTGATCTCGGACGCGAAGTACAGCAAGCCGTTTGTCAGCGAAAAAAACAGCGGCTTTACTCCCGCACGGTCGCGGGCAAGGAACAGGCTCCCGCGGGCGCTGTCCCACACGGCAAACGCGAATATCCCGTTGAAGCGCTTGACGCACTCCCCTCCCCACTCGGCATAGCTGCGGAGGACCACCTCGGTATCGCTCGACGTTCTGAACTCCGCACCGAGAGACCGCAGCTCGCGGCGAAGCTCGTCGGTATTGTAGAGCTCGCCGTTGTATACGAGCACCAGTTCGCCGCCCCTGTTGGCACAGATCATCGGCTGAGCGCCGTTTTCGGGGTCGATGACGGCAAGCCTTGTATGTATCATCAGCACGCCCCTGCCCTTGTACACGCCGTCCGAATCGGGACCGCGCCTTTTGAGAGCGCCGATCATCGCGGCGGCGCGGGCTTTTTTATCGCCGATGATTTTCTCATAGTCGGCGCCGAAACCAATAATTCCTGCAATAGCACACATAAAGATCACCTCGCTACATAATATGGCAAGGTGATCCGTTTTGTTACACCGAGCAGACTGAACAGTTCGATCAATCCTGCCTGCCGCAGTATATCTCTATGGCGCGGGCGGAAAATTCTGCCGTTCCCTCTCCGCCCGCTTTGTCTATGTTCGTTTTGAACTCACCGTCGGCGGCGTACATTTTCCCGAGCGAGGAAAGCATTTCATTCCCGCAGTTATAGTAATGCTCGGTGATGTAGCTTTTGAGCTTTTCAACAAGCGCCTGCGCTCCTTCGCCGTCCGCAGGTGTGCCGCGCAGTCTGCCAAACTCCGCAAAAATGCTCATCAAGCCATCGGCGATGCCCTTGTTTTCCTCAGCCGTGCGGTCAGCCGATTTTTCGGCATATTCGGCGTACTCCCTTGTATCGCCCCAGCTCTCCTTTGCACGTTTGGCGTATTCTTCCAGTTCACTGTTATCGAAAGCGTTAAAATCCATAATATTCTCTCCTTTTTGTCTTATTTCACGAGCGAAAGCAATGATCTTTTCAAGACGCTCTTTTTTCAAAGTCAGAAGATCTATCTGCCGGTCGAGTGCTTTTTTTCTGTCAAAGCCCGGAGCGTCAAGTATATCCCTGATCTCGGCAAGCTGAAATTCAAGCTCTCGGAAAAGAAGTATCTGCTGCAAACGCTCCAGCGCCGTATCGTCATACAGCCGGTAGCCCGCCTCCGTGCGCACCGAAGGCTTCAGCAGACCTATCTTGTCATAGTATTGAAGAGTGCGTATACTCACTCCCGTCAGACGGCTTACCTCGATCACTGTTCTCATTTGCCTTACCTCCACCTCCCTCGTGTGATCTTATTTTAAACTATTACGCTGCGTGAGGGTCAAGAGCTTTCCATAAAATTTGTAGATATGCACAATAACATCTTTGTTTTGCAGAAGGAATTTGTTATATCGACAAAAGCAAGACCGTCCCGGAGCTGTTCCCGGCACGGTCTTTGATATATCATCGTTAGGCGGTCGGCATCATTCGGCTGCCGCGTCCGCGTTTTTAAGATCTTCTGTCAGACGCTCGATGAAGCTCAGACAGCCGTTCGAGCTCGTGATGGCGCTGCGTTCGACCGTCATTCCGAAACATCTTCCGTCAATGTACGCCCAGTAGGTTTCGCTGCCTTCACCTGTCGGCACGAGAGCAAGCTCGCGTTCGGAGCCGTCCGTAAGCGTATAGCGGAACGTGCAGGTCGGCTCGCCCATGCTTTCGGGCACATCTTCGCGGAGATCGCCGTGCTTTATCTCGGAGACCGATGCGTACAGGTATTCAAAATCCTGCCCCGCTTGCTCACTGTCCTTGGCGGTGACGTCAATGTCGTCAAAGTGATAGGTCTCAGCCTCATGGTCGATCGACAGCGTGTGTTTGGTGCCGTCAACCATGATCTCCAGCGAGGACACGTTCATAAACGGCACACTCATCGCCTGCTGTGTTATAAGATCATACCAGCTGCCCGACAGGAAAGCCGCGCCGTTAGCCGAGAGCGAGCTGACCGCACCTGTCTCGGTATCATAGCACCACACCGACTCGTCGTCACTGCCTTTTTCGGGAAATTCAAAGGTCATGGTCTTACTGTCGGTCTCAACGGTGAACGTGTAGGCGGGATCGTCAAGTCCGTACTTGGAAAGCTCGCTCTTGTCCTTGGTAAAGCACTCAAATTTCTCCGACTGAACGCGGACCATGTTCGTAAGGATAGTATTGACCGTGACCGCGTCTATCGCGACATCGGTCTGAGGCGCGTTCAGCGTCCACAGCTCGTTCTCCTTCACTCCGCGTGCGAGATCGTAGCAGACCTCTCCGTTATGGGTGAGTGCGAACCGCTTGATACTGTTGTCATAGCAATTCAGCAGGTAGCTGCTCCGAAGGAGGGAGAGGTCTCCGCTAAGGTCGTCGCCGGTAACGTGATCTATACAGTAGATCGTATCGTCGTCGGGGAGCTTCACATAGCGAAACTCGTTCGTGACCGAGCTGCTCCCGACAAGCAGTGTGTAATCCTCGCCTTTTGTGTGGCAGACGATCTTCACGGGCGAATCAAGACCGTACTTGCTCAGATCGCCCTCCTTATTATCCGCCTTGTGGTCGGCTTTCAGATTGCTCATCATAGAAGCAATAACATTCAGATTATAGCTGTTTGGCGTAAATTTGTATTGATAATCCGTATCTTCAATAATCCAGACGTCCGTTGACTGATCGAACGTAAATCTGAAATATCCGTCCGTGTTGGTAACGTCTATACTGCTTACGTCATTTGCGTCGAAAGAGAAAATATTGAGCGAATCCGTCTCCGCCCGAGATTCGGCTTCCTCATTTCCCTTTTTCTGATCTACAAAGTAATACGCGCCCGCGGTGCCGCCGAGAAGCAGCACAAGGGCTGCGCCGGTGGCTATCATTGATTTGCGGTTCATTCCGAATACCTCCGTCTGAGCCATACCGCGCCGCCGATAAGTCCGATAACGATCGGCACAGCGATAAAGACAACGCTGATGACCTTGGCGGTGGACGCGGAGTCGATGATCATTTCGTCAAAGGTACGCTCCTTTCCTCCGATACCGAAGTCAAGCGCCTTATCAGAATCATACATCCACGAGAAAACAGAAAGCTGCAAGTTTACGGAGATAACATTGTACGACTGATAGATGTTTTCGTCGTCCATGAATTCACCGTTGCCCATAACCATTATCTTCGAGTTCATTCTGCCGCTGTCGGTGGAGAACATCGCAAGATCGAGTACGCAGTCGGTGATGCGGTCGCGGGGCTTGGAGCCGCCGAAGGGTTCGCCTACGGCTGTCGAGGAGCCGTCGCCGATCTTGTCGATAGTCTGGAGCAGCGAGCCCGTCGTAATGTGCTGCTTGCCGTTGCCCTCGTTATAGATCGGCGCGAAGCTGCGCGAATTCATCATGAAAGGCATAGCGCCCTGATCCACGAACTGCTTAAGCTCGCTTGTCAGGTCGATGGAGTCGGTCTGTTCCGCCTGTACGATGCTGCAACGGAAGCTGGTCGGCTCGTTCGGAACGTGCAGATCGGGGTCTGTTTCCGAAACGCGGTCGTAGTCCATGCTTATACTGTAATCTTTGAGGATACTGTCTATGTTCGTGTAATCGACCTTATCCTCATTCGGCGACATCCAGAAGCAGATGTTACCGCCGCGGTCAAGGTAGCTGTTCAGAGCGGCAAGCTCGCTTGCGGAGATATCGCTTTTGGGAGCCGCAACGATAATAATTGCGGCGTCCTCGGGAACGGAAGAGCTGCTCGCAAGATCGAGCGTTTCCGCAACGTAGTTGTGCGAGGATAAGCTCTTTTTCAGGTTATTGTAACTGCCGCTTATGGTATTCTCACTGTGTCCCGTCAGGAAATAGATCTTTGCTTCCTTGCCCGTGACTACCGCCTCGATAGCGCCCGTGATGATGTTCTCACCCGTGAAATATATCGAGGTTGTCGCGTTTTTTCCGTCGGTAACGTTGTTCGTGCGGGTCTCGAACATCGAGTAGGCGGGAATGTGCCTGCTTCTGCCTTCGCACTCGATGATGATATCGCCCTGAGAGAGCGAAAAGCCCAGTTCCTGAAGCTCCTTGACCTTTTCGGGGTCGTCGTCGGGGTCAAACGCCTGGAAATTAATGCAGTCAAAGGTCGAGTATTCCTTCATGGCGTTGTAAAGCGGCATACTGTCGGTATCGGTCGAAAGCACGTCCATGTTGAACAGGAAGTAGAAATTGATCTTCTTGTCCAACGAATTAAGGTAGTTCTTTGTCGGCTCGGTGAGCTTGTAGATACCTGTCGGCGTCATATCCCAGATCACGTTCATGCGGGATACCATCAGATTGATAAGGACTACGATCGCCAGCGCGATCGCGCCGAACACAACAGCGGCTGCGGTAAAGCTGTGCGTCTTCTTCGGTTTTGCGGTTTCGTTTTTTGCCATATTCTGTTCCCTCCAATCAGCGATGGCTCCAGCGGCGCTTTTCAATGTACAGTATGATCCAGAACAGCACCAGTACGGTAAGACTGATGAAGAAGACCAGATCTTCCAGACGGAACAATCCCTGTGCAAAGTAAACGAAGCGGCGCTGCATAGAGAACCATGTAATAACGGAATTAAGCTGCGGATGGCTCTCTACCATTTTAGTGGCGGCAAACTGATCGAGGAACAGGAAGCCTTCCATGAATATCTCTCCGATTATCGCGGCAATGATAGCGCTGCTCTGCATGGAAGAAAACAGCATACCGAGCGTGATGCACACGGTACCCCACAGGAAAAAGCTGATATATCCACAGATGAGCGACGCCCAGATAACGGTGCCGTGGAACGATATGTAGATGGGATAGAACATCGAAAGCGCGATCATGAACAAGAATACGGTCTCGATAGCCAAAAACTTCGCAAGAACTATCTGCGTTACGGTCAGCGGGCTGGTGAGCAGCTGTACCTCCGTACCGCCGCGGCGCTCGTCCGCGAACGAACGCATCGTCAGAAGCGGTATGATAAAGACGAAATAAAAGAAATTGTTATAGAACATATCGGGAAAGGAGAACTGAAATACGCTGGTCTGCATACTTGCGATCCTGTTCACGAACGCGAAGCCGAAGATCAGCATGAACAGCGCTGAAAGCACATACGCGAACGGCGAGTAGAAGAACGACTGGATCTCCTTTTTGTATAAAGCAAACATTCTGACTGCACACTCCTTTACTTATCGTCAGAGCTATCCTTCGAGCCTTTTTTGTTCGTAAGCTCAAGGAATACCTTTTCAAGATCGGGTCGTTCCGTAGACATTTCAACAACGTTTATGCCGTTTTTGACCATAGCGGAGGTGATCTCCTGCCGAACCTTCTCGTTTTCCAGACTGATTTTGAACGAGCTGAAGCTCTCGTCATCGTCGGCGATCTCATTTATCTCCCTGATGCCGCCGATCTCGGAAAGCACCTTATTCGCGGCAGACTGGTCGCCCTCAACGGTCAGGTTGAGTATGATCGAATCGGTCGCCCTGCGTTCAAGGTTCTCGATGGTGTCAACAGCGCAGAGCTGTCCTTTATTAATGATAACAACACGGCTGCATACCGCGCTTATCTCGCCCAGAATGTGCGAGGACAGTATTACCGAATGATCCCTTCCGAGATCGAGTATGAGCTTACGCAGCTCGGTGACCTGCGACGGATCGAGTCCGACGGTGGGTTCGTCGAGGATAAGCAGCTTCGGGTCGCCGATGATAGCCTGAGCAAGCCCGGTGCGCTGCTTGTAGCCCTTCGAGAGATTGCTTATCAGACGGCGGCGCATATCTATGAGCGACAGACGCCTCATAACTTTCTCGACCTCGGGCTTTATCTCACTGTGGCGCAGCCCCTTGATGCCCGCGCAGTAGCGCAGATACTCCTCAACACGCATATCGGGATAGAGCGGCGGTATCTCGGGAAGATAGCCGATACACCGCTTGGCGGCGCGGGCGTCCTCCTTAATATCATGACCACAGACGGTAACGGTACCTTCCGAGCAAGGCAGATACCCCGCGATAATGTTCATCGTGGTGGACTTGCCCGCGCCGTTCGGTCCCAAAAATCCGAGGATCTCGTTATCCCTGATCTCAAAGCTCAGATCATTGACTGCCGTAACGCGCCCGTAGTGCTTCGTCAGGTTCTTAACTTCAACCATAACAGGCTCCTTTCATATTATAAAATATCAAACATTTCCATTTCGTAATGCGTCATTCGTCTCTTAAAAACAAGGGAACACATACAAACTAATTATCCTATATAAAAGTGAACTCAGAATGTATAAAATATGCACATTTCAATAATACTTGGTAAGAACAAATAAAACTTTTTGCAGGCTGAACCAAAAAGTAGCAGCGAAGATAAGAAACGATATCGTTTTCGACGGATTTTTGAATTGTATGAAAACGCGAAAAATAACGCCTGCAATTAACCTAAAATTCAAATATCTTCCGAAAAATCAGCATTATATACAATACTTAAGCGCCCCGAATGTTCAAAATGCTTAATTGTGTCTTAAACGTTTAAGTAGCTCGAAATGTTTAAAAAATTAAGATAACAGTAAGATATTATATAAAATAGACAAAATCACTGGTTATGAGGTAGTTAAAACGCTGAAAATTGGGCTTTCAAACGATTAAGTTGTTCAAAAGACTTGAAAAAACAGAAATAATAGTGTATAATAATTTACAGAAACAGCAAGATATTTGTGTAGCTTTTGTATGCAGTAACGTGTGCGGAGGGTTTGGACAAGCCTTTTTGTATACTGTGATGAAAGCAAACAAATGTCTCTCTTTCTGTAACGTTTTACAAGCGCAGGCTAAGCCTGCAAAACAATGTAAGGCAATACATTTGCCTAACCAACATTTACGAGAGGGGTTATTTACAAATGGTTTCTAAGAAACTCAAAGCAGCAGTTGCAAGTGTTCTGACAGTTGCAATGGCTACCAATGCAGTAGCGGTAAGCGCTTCCGCGGCAGGCAGAACCAAGACTAACAAGTTTGGCGAAGATACCTATGCTCAGCGCTTCATGTCCATGTACGATGACGTTATCACCAATGGTGTAGCGAACGGCTATCTGTCAAAGAACGGTTCGGGCAGCGATTCCTTCGGTATTCCTTATCACTCCAAGGAAGAAGTTATCATCGAGGCTCCCGACTACGGTCACGAGACCACTTCCGAGGCTATGTCCTACCTGGTATGGGTTGCTGCAATGCACGACAACCTCGTTGCCAACTCCAAGGAAGCTTCTACTTTCAAGAGCAAGGGTGCTACTACCGGCGACCTCGCTAAGGCTTGGAAGACAATGGAGAACATGATTCCTGACGTTCAGGACAGCTTCTGGAGCAATTCTTCCGTAAGCGCTCAGTACTGCGGTGAGTATGACACTCCCGATCAGTGCCCCGATTCCTGGGCAGGCGAGCCTGACAAGACCGCTTCCAACCCGATCTTCAACAAGTTCACCAAGGTTTACCATGGCAAGGGCGGCAACGGCGGTCTGTACCTGATGCACTGGCTGGCTGACGTTGACAACTGGTACGGCTTCGGCAGCGGCACAGAATTCACCTTCATCAACACCTTCCAGCGCGGCGAGCAGGAATCCTGTTGGGAAACTGTTCCGTTCCCCTGCATAGAGGAAAAGAAAGCCGGTAACGCACAGCAGGGTATCAAGGGTATCTTCAACAAGGATTCGAATGTAACTCCTCAGTGGGCTTACACCAACGCTCCTGACGCTGAAGACCGTGCTATCCAGGGCGTATTCGACGCTGTTAAGTGGGGCGTTGCTTCCGACGACCTTAAGGCTAAGGCTGCTGAGATGGGTGACGAACTCCGTAACAATATGTACGATAAGTACTATCAGGAAATCGGCACCAACACTTCCTGGTCCAACGGCAATGCAGGTGACAATTCCAAGCACTATCTGATGAACTGGTATACTTCTTGGGGCGGCGCTCTCAAGAGCACAGGTCAGGATTGGTGCTGGCAGATCGGCTGCTCGCACGCTCACGAGTTCTATCAGAACCCGCTGGCTGCTTACGGTCTGCTTTCCGAATTCGACATGAAGGCTGACGGCGCTACTCAGGACTACACCAAGTCTCTCGAAAGACAGCTTGAGTTCTATCTGTGGCTCCAGTCCTCCAACGGTCCTATCGCTGGCGGTGCTACCAACTCCTACAAGGGTCGTTACCTCGAGTATCCTTCGGACGTTCCTACCTTCAACGGCATGATGTATGTTGAGCATCCTGTATATGCTGACCCGGGCTCCAACCACTGGACCGGTAACCAGGTATGGGCTGTACAGCGTCTTGCTGAACTGTACTACTGGGTAAAGACCAAGCCCAACAGCTCCGTAGTTTCCAGCGTTAAGCCCGGCGGAATGAGCATGGAAAAGGCTCTTGAGCAGATCCTCGACAAGTGGTGCGCTTGGTTCGTTAACTACACCGTTCTCACCGAAGACGGCGACTTCTATATGCCTTCCAACCTCGACTGGAGCGGCAAGCCCGAGACTTGGAGCGGTTCGGCTCCTTCCAACAGCGGTCTGACCTGCAAGATCACCGGCTATGGCAATACCGACCTCGGCTGCGTAAATTCGCTCGCCAACACTTTGATCTACTATGCTAAGGCTAAGGGCGTTGCTGCTTCCGATATCTCCGGTATGAAGTATGACTCCGTTGGCGGCAAGTTCAACTACGATATCGAAGGCGCTACCGTTAAGGCAGGCAGCAAGAGCTACTCTGCAAGCGACTCCGCTCTGCCGAAGGCTTCTCTGTACCTCGCTCAGCAGTTGATCGATCGTTCTTGGAATCTCGGCCGTGACGACTACGGTATGTCCAGAACCGAGCACAATGGTTCGCTCGCTCGCTTCTTCAGCCAGACCGTATTCATTCCTACCAGCTATAAGGGCACTATGCCTAACGGCGACAAGCTCGAAAACGGTGCTACCTTCGAGAGCATCCGCTCCATGTACGCTGATTCCAGCAAGTGCGCAGGCGTTAAGACTTCTTCCGAAGCTACTCAGCTCGTTGCTAAGCTCAGAGAAGCTTATAAGAAGGACGTTGCTAACGGTGCTAATTGGTCTAGCAAGTATTCTGCTTCCGATTCTGAGGGTCAGAAGGAACTCGCAGGCTTCAAGAATGTTGGTAAGGTTGACCTCAACTACCACAGATTCTGGCATGCAGGCGACGACCTGATGGCAATGGGCGTTATGGCTACCCTTTATCCCGATATGAAGATCTCTGGCAGCACTCCTGATCCTGTTGTTGTCCAGTGTCCTACCGTCAAGGCAGAAGTACAGGGCAAGCAGTTCAGACTGAAG
>JAILFF010000318.1 GCA_024697705.1 Ruminococcus sp. | reverse complement strand
TCTTCTTCTATTATCCTTTGCTGACGTTGATATGATAGGCGTATACGTTCTCGTTCTGCGAGAAGGTATATCGCAGCGCCTCGCCGGGCGCCATATAGTCCTGTAACAGATATCCGAAGCCCTTGCTGCCGTCCGACGCTTCGGTAAAGTACTGTACCCTGATCTGATCGAAAAGATTCTTGTCAAGGCAGCGGAAATCAACATTGAAATCCGTCCAGTCACCGACCATGTTCTTCGTTACGAGCTGCTCGAACTGGTAGCTCAGATCGTTGTCGTATCCGAGCACAAGATTGTTCCTCGTGTAGTAGTCGCCGTAAGCGTTTGTAGCGGCGGGTACGTTCATGAAGCGGTTGGTCTGCGTTATAACTCCGTGGGCGATAGTCGCGTCATCAACGAGGAAGTAATCGTAGCGAAGCACCTGCTGATCGCCTACGGGGTCGTCCCACGTAACGTCAAGATTGAACCATTCGCCGCCGCAGCTTACCTTGTTCCAGATATGCTCCTCGCCGCTTGCGTCAGCCGCGATAGATTTTCCGTAGGCGGGTACCGACGCGATATTCGCCTTCTCGCAGAGCAGCTGGAAAGCCTTCATATATCCGTCGCAGACCGCCCTGCCGCTGACCAAAGCGCCGTAGGCGGTGTGGGCGTCGGGTGCGTTCAGATCGTACATACAGCCGTTTATTATCGTATCGTGGAAATACTTGATCTTGTCGTAATCGGTGAGCAGCGGCTCCGCTTCGGCGACGATCTCGTCAACGCGCTTCATAAGAGCGTCATACATCGCCATGCCCTCTTTTACCGTGTGATTATAGGTAAGATTTACCTTTGTAACATAGCTCTCGCTGTCCACGAACACCTCGTACTTGCTGCCCGGAAGATCGAGAGCGCTGCCCGTTTTCAGCACGAAGTTGAGAAGGTCTTCTATCTCCTCGCCCGTGACAGCCTTTTCGGGCAGCTCCACAACTGTCTGATAACTGAATACGCCCTCGTACAGCTTGCGGTAGCTTTCTTTAAGCAGATCGGACTCGTTCGTAAGGAAATACTCTGCCGCGTAAGGATTGGGCGGAGCGCTTACCGCCACTATCTTATCCTCTTTTTCGGGCTCGGAGCTGCTGTCGGGAGTGCTTGCCGTTTCCGTGACAGCCTGCGCGGAGGTCTGTGCGGCGTCGGGAGCGGAGTCGGTCGGGGCAGTCACCGTGCCGTCGGTCTGAGCCTGCTCTGTGCCCGCGCCGTCGGCGGCAGTCGATACCGTGCCCATCGTATCGTCAATGGAGCTTGCGTAAAGCTCGTTGGCGTTCTCGCCCGGAAGATTGTTTAAAAAGTCCTCCGCCGCGCAGGAACCGAGCAAAGCCGCCGCGCATATCGAGGCAACAGCTGCTGCCGTGAATTTCCATAATCTGCTACTCATTGTCATCAGTCATCATTCTCCAATTCATCTTTATCTATCACCGCACGAATTTTTGCGATGTGATTATCCTTTGCCGAAATGACCCCGAAGGTAATGCCGTTCCGTCTGACGGCGGGGGTCTGCCCCTCCTCGGGGATAAAGCCGAGCAGCTCGGTTACGTAGCCGCCCATTGTATCGAAATCCTCCGCGCCGTCAAGCTTTCTGCCCAGGCGCTCCATGACCTCCTCGGGGTCGGCGCTGCCCATCAGGTCGAAGGTATGGGGAGTTATCTCCTGAATTTCCTCCTCCTCGTTGTCGTCGTACTCGTCGCGGATATTGCCTACGATGGATTCGAGCAGATCTTCCATCGTGACTATTCCCGCCGTACCGCCGTATTCATCGAGAACGACGGCTATCTGACGGTTTTTCTCGGTAAAATAGGTGAACAGCTCACCGCAGCTGCCCGATTCGGGAACATACTTTATCTTATGGAGATACTTAGCCGCAGAGATATCCCCCGCATCGTGCGCGAGGATAAGCGACAGCAGGTCTTTTATATAGATAACGCCGCAGATATCGTCGATCGAGTCGCGGTAAACGGGTATGCGGGAGAATCCCGTCTCCACCGCCATGCCGACCACCTCCGCGACCTTTGAGCCTATCTCGGCGGCGCAGATCTCGGTACGGTGAGTCATCACGTCGTGCAGTTCAAGGTCGGAGAACTCAAAGATATTCGAGATCATCTCCGCCTGTTCCTCCTCGATTCCGCCGTTTTCGCCCTGCGCGTCGATAAGCTGTATGAGGTCTTCGCTTGTTTCGTCCGTGACTTCCGGCTTTACGCCGAACATCGCCCCGAAGGCTTTCAGAAACAGCTCAGACAAAAATGTGACAGGCTTGAAGATAATAAGCAGCAGTGTGAGATAATTCACTGTCGCAAGCGCGAATTTTTCGCCGCGCTCGCCCGAAAGAGCCCCCGTTTTCACCGCACGGCGCGGCAGCTCGGTACAAAGCGCGGAATACGCTATTATAAGCGGTATCCATAAAAGCAAGGCTAATATATCGGCGGGTATATCCAAAGGTCTGAAAAAAGTTCTGAAAAAAACATGAAAAGGTGCAAATATCGCTGTCTCGAACCCAATAAGCGCGACAGCGCCGCCGCAGAACAGCTGCACTGTCAGCACTCTGAATCTTAACAGATCGGAGCTTTTTTGCAGCTTTGCTATCCTCCGCGCCTTTTTGCTGCTATCGGTGAGCTTACCCAGCTTTTCGTCGGGAAACCTCGTGACCGTCTGCATGGAAAGACCCGCCAGCAGCATAAGTATGCAGTCGGCGAGATAAACTGTCAGGCAAACGATAAATGTCGTTATTGCATATCGTAACCGTAAGTCATCGTCCATAAATCGCTCTCCCTATTTGAATAAATTATGTACATTTAAAGAACATAAAAAGATATCATTTTTATATACATATTATATTGTACACCAAAAAGGCGGTGCTTGTCAAGTCCTTTTTTTATCCTGTCACGGAAATCAATTTTGCTCCATATGTTGGTAGTCTTGTAGAGGCGCACTGCGGCACAAACCTTGTTTGTGCAAACTTGTTCATGCCCGTGTGCGCCCATTTTTTTGTCAAAAGGCGCAGTTTGCGGGCGCTCACGGGCGAAGGAGGGGACACGGGCGATGGCATGAACTTGTTCATGCGATGCTCGCCCCTACATTTTTAATCGACCCCGCAAGGTAATGTAGGATGGCACGATTGCACGAACCCTGTTCGTGCCGTTCGTGCAGCCACCCTACACATCATCGTAAAGACCGTGAAAATCATGTTTCCATAGACAAATATATTTCGTGGATTCTACGGTAAAAAGCCTGTAATTACGTGGGATTTACGTAAAATCCACATGGTTTTTACGGTGAGTATCGGCGTAGATTTCACGGATTTTACGGTAAAATGCTCTCGTAGAATCCACATGGTTTTTACGATAAAACGACAGTATACCGCGTTTTTCTCCGTAAAATCCACGAAATTTATTTGTCTATGGAGAGATGAAATCTACGGTAAGAACGACGGGTCAACCAAGCAGCGCTTGACGGACGCTGCTTTTTTTATTTCCACAAACGGAAACAATTGGCAATAATCCGTTTTATGTCGCTGTTATTCCGATAAGTTTGTAAAATTTCATGAATTGCTATTGCTATTTTAATGCAAATGAGCTATAATAATAAAGAGTGGCATTCTCACTTTTTAAGGAAGAATATGGAAGGTAAAGAAAGGCAGAGATGATATATGACTAAGGCACAGAGATTTTTTGCGTATCTTAAGGATAAAAGGGTGGGCTTTATCGGTACGGGCGTCAGCCATACGCAGCTTATCCGCGTTTTTCTGACAAAGGGAATCAAGGTGGTCATTCTTGACAAAAAGGACGAAGACCACTTCCCCGAAGAACTGTTCTACGAGTTCAAGGCTAAGGGAGTTGACTTCGCGCTCGGCGAGAATTACCTTGACGAGGTGTTCAACTGCGACGTTATCTTCCGCACGCCCGGTATGTATTTCAATAACCCCGTGCTTACCGAAGCCCGCAAAAAGGGCGTTATCGTTACGAGCGAAATGGAGGTATTCTTCGACCTCTGCCCCTGCAAGATATACGCCGTGACGGGCTCCGACGGCAAGACTACCACTACTACGCTTATCAGCGAGTTCCTTAAGGCGGAGGGCAGGCGCGTTCATCTCGGCGGCAATATCGGCAAGGCGCTTCTGCCTATCGTCGAGACCATGAGCGAGACCGACGTTGCCGTTGTCGAGCTTTCGAGCTTCCAGCTTATCTCGATGCGCAAGTCTCCCGAAGTGGCTGTTATTACCAATATCTCGCCGAATCACCTTGACGTACACGGCACTATGGAGGAATACATCGACGCCAAATGCAACATAATCCGCCATCAGAACGCCTTCTCCCGCACGGTGCTGAACGCCGACTGCGCGGAGACCATGAAGCTTGCGCCCATCGTGCGCGGCTCGCTCGTTAAGTTCTCGCTTTCGGGCAACACCGACAGGGGCGCTTTCCTTAACGATAACGGTATGCTCTGCTACACCGAGAAGGGCGTTACCACTCCGATAGTTCACAAGGACGATATCCGCATACCCGGTATGCATAACGTTGATAATTACCTTACGGCTATCTCTGCCGTGTGGGGCGAGGTCTCCGTGGAGAGCATTGTGAACACCGCTATGACCTTCGGCGGCGTTGAGCACCGCATCGAGTTTATCCGCGAGCTTGACGGCGTGAAGTGGTATAACGATTCTATCGCCACAAGCCCTACGAGAGTTATGGCGGGACTTAATTCGTTTAACCAGAAGATAATCATAATCGCGGGCGGCTACGACAAGAAGATACCCTACGAGCCGATGGCTGACCTTGTGAACGAAAAGGTAAAGATACTGATTCTTTTAGGCGCTACGGGACCCAAGATAGA
>JAILFF010000269.1 GCA_024697705.1 Ruminococcus sp. | reverse complement strand
CCTCCATACCGACCTTGACGAAGCCCTTTGCGGGGTCGTTTATGAGAGCGTATTTCCCTTTGAAGCCGTTCAGTACCACAAAATGGCAGAAATTCCAGTGTATGATACAAGGATATTTTCCCTTTTGCCGCATTATCTCCGGAGTTCGGGAAAATGCCTGCACCTTGAAGCCGTAGCTTTTGGCGGCTTTTGCGATGTTTTTGGCGTTTGATCCGTCGCGGGAAACGCCGCAGTCAATTCTTACCTGTTCGAGAGGCACCCATTTATCGTAGTACGCCATCACCATAGCGAGGCTTGCCGCGCCACATTCGAGCGCTTCAAGCTGCATGATAACGGGCACCTTTGCGGCGCCCTTGGTGACGGGTTCTTTTATTTTCTTATTATTCATTTTGCTCATTTTCTCAAATTTTTCCACTTAATCGAACAGGAAACGTATCGGGTGGATACTTTCGGTAACGATCTTGACGTCATATTTTCCGTCTGTTCTGTCGATCGGGGCGTATGCTGTCGATCTTCCGTAATCGTCCTTTTGAACGTCGGATATCTTATAATCGCTGCCGTCGATACGCACGGTCATTCCGGGCATGACGGCATTTCCGGTGTTTTCGGTCACGACGATCATTGCCTGACCGTCCTTGATCTCAGCCACGCCGTCGGCTGTCGTTTCGAGAGTTCCGACGGTACTCCACAGGAACATACCCGCAAGGAGAATGATGATCGCGGCGAAGAGGGTCCATATCCCGGGATTTGTTACCCGTAAATAATCGGTAAGTTGTTCGGGCGCAGTTATTCTTTCAAGAGCTTTTTTTCTATAAAGAACAGGTGTTTGTTCAGCCATAATGATCCCCCTTAAAACGACAAAAACGAAAAACCGTTCCGCAATATAGAAATGACGGTTTTTCGATAATGTCAATATATAAATCATGTTTTTATTGAAGTAAGATTATACCAGCCGTTCATGGCATTAACGCATTTTTCATACCACCCGTTTTCAAAAAACAGGCATTTTGCAAAATCCGCCCCCAACTTCTCACCCGAGAAAAGCCGCCCAAGCGCAGGACACCCGCCATTGCACCAACGGAAATATCCGCACTTGTCGCACTTCTCGTTCGCCTTGCGGAACTTGTGCAGATTAAAGCATACCTCCGTGAGATAATCACTTTCCGAAAGTATCTCTTTAAGCGGTGTCTCCCCGAGATTCGCAAGCCGTATGCCGTGTTCTTTGAAATACCCCGACATTTGCAGACACGGCACAACGTCCTTCTCGGACGTTACCCCGATAAGCCCCCTTATACACTTGCACCGCGGGTCGGCAGCCTTGTACTCGCCGTCCGGACACCTTACAGGGTCTAACTGATAGCTCCCGTTCTGCGGGAAAAGCTTTATGAACTGCCAGATCATCAACTCCATTTTCATGCCGCTCGCTTTGTACTTCTCAGCAAGCCCCAGCATCTCGGAATAGTATTCCTCGATGCCGAGACAGCTGTCGGGAGCGTTTTCGTTCCAGCGCGGGGCTTCGGAGGTGCGGATAAGCCTCGTCACGGCAACGCCCATGTCGTTCAGCTTTTCGAGGGTGGGGAGTAGCGTGTGTAAATTGCGGCGGTGTACCTGCGTCTGCGACATCACCCTGAATCCGTTGTCTATGCAGAGCTTCATCGCCGCGAGCGTGCGCTCCTCCGCGCCCTTGCTGCCCCTCATCCAATCGTGGCAGCCTACTCCGTCAAAGGATATCTTGATCATCGGTTTGCAGCCGAACTCTTTAAACTCGTCAAGGACTTTCTGCGTTATGAAATAGCCGTTCGTATTCAGCTCCTCTATGAACATATCGCGCCTGTATATTTCGCGGACGAGATCCATAAATCTCTTGTGTACCATTCGGTCATAAGCGGCGCGTTGTCGGCGGCGTTGAAACAGTGCAGGCAGTTGTAATTGCACTTTCCCGTTATCATGATGTTCATCTTCGGGAAATAGCGGTGTTCGTAGCTTTTGTGCCTTGACCATTCACAGGGATGTTCGCCCCTGCCGCATTTTTCGATAAAGCCCCTTGCTTCAAGCTCGTCCGCAAGGCGGCTTTCGGGTATGTCGTGTTCGCCGTCGCAAAGCAGGAGGAGTTCAAACTCCTCCTTGCTAAGTCCTTTGGCGAATCCGTCGTTTCTCAGGTAATACGCTCTCGGAACGAATTTCCAGCTCCGCAGAGCTATGTTCCCGCTCAGTTTGTAATACATTGTTATATTGTTTCCTTAAATACTCAATGATAATATCTTTTCCATTCACCCGAATGCTGCGCTTTCCAATAGAGCACACTTGTTTTGACGCAGTGCGCACGAATAATATACTCACCGTCCTCATAACAGGTGTCATGGTATTTCAAGTTGCCGCCGCAGCACGGACACTCGTTAATGAAAATATAACCTTTTTACAGGCGTCCTTCGCCGAGCACCCTCCCAAGACCGCTTCAAGCGCGTCTTCGGAAAGCTCCACGTCGTTTTAGGCAAGCAGCTCGTTAAGCTCGGTCAAGTCCTTGCAGGCTCTCGCTTTCTCCTGCAATTCGGTTGAGAAGTCCTTGATGTTAAAGCTTGCCATAAGACACCTCCTTAAAGTATCTCTGTCTTGATCACATCGTGTTATATCGCGTTGCGCCGCATTTCTTACATTCCTTGTAATAGTTGTGACTTACCCATTCGTGATCGCCGCCTTCGGGACAGCCGCCGCACCCGCCCGCTACCATTTCGAGCGCTTCTTCGGTAAGCTCTATGTCGTTTTCCGCGGCAAATTCGTTAAGCTCCGC
>JAILFF010000246.1 GCA_024697705.1 Ruminococcus sp. | reverse complement strand
TTTTGCAGAGAAAAGATAGAAAAAGTTGGCAAAACACAGGCTTTGGAACCTATAGAAAGGGGCAAGTTTTCCCCTGATTGCAGCCCGCAAAGCGGTCTTCCAGCACCCCTTCGAGCGGGGACACCCCACCCTGGTGGCCATTATTTCCCGCTGATATCGTTCATCACACTCTTTGCCGAACGTACTCGTACAGCTGCCCGAACTTTGTGTCGTTCAGGCTGTTGTCCGATCTCCTGCCGTAGCCCTCGCGGAAGACCTTCTCGCCGAAGCTGCCCTTCACCGTGAGCTTTATGTAGTTGCAGACCACCGACTGCACAAATTCCTGCTTGACGTCGCTGATCTGCGAATAGTTAACGTGCGTACCGATGCCGCACCTGCTTATCGTCAGTCCCGTTTCGTCGGCGGAATAGCCGCACGGCAGGTTTCTCCCGAGAAGTATTATCGGCAAAACTACAACTATAAACGGCAACCGGCTGACCTCGCCGCCGCTCATGTTCTTCGCCCTCATCGAAAAGATGAACACGATAAACGCCGCAAGCCCGAGCAGGCAAACAAACGGGCTGTAACCTCTGTAAACGCCTTTCATATCTCCGCCCCCTTTGCCAGATTAACATAGTCGCAGAGCTTTACGAGCTGCGGCTTTTCTTTGGCGTTCGGGTCGTTCAGGAGAGCCGTCATATCATCGGCATTGCACATCTCACAAAACTCAGTCACACCGCCGCCGTTATCCTTTACGATAAGCTTTATCATGCCGCCGCAGCGTGTATTCTCGTATTCGCACCCGATATTCTCTATCTCGGAATATTTGTATACAAACTTTACGCCGAACACCGAGATCATGAAGCCCCTGTCCCCCGCCTCGAAGCGGCAGGGCGCATAACAGGCGAGTATCATTCCCGACGCGCTCAGAAACATAGACAGCAGCACTAAAACGAGTTTGACCGTGCTATTTGTTATATGCAGCAGCACGATGAACGGAAACGGCGCAAATACGACAAATATACTCGCTGTCATAAGAAAATTGCTGAAACCCGTGAATTCTCCTTTCATACCGTTCATACCGCCGCCCCCTTTGCCCTGTTCACATACTCGCAGAGCCGCATGAGCTGCGGCTTTTCACCTGCGGGGTCGTTCATTATTTCGTGCATTTTCACGCCGCAGTTCTCTGTATAGATGTCGGTATTGCCCGAAAGGGTCTTTACCGTAAGTTCCACGTAGGCGTTGCCGGATCTGTCGGGGCATTCGTATTCGCAATTCACGCTTTCCAGTTCTTTGTAGCGGTAGTGACGGCTTTTGCCGAGCACCTTTATTGTGAAGCCCAGCTCGTTCGCCGAGTATTCGCAGGGGACGCTTGCAAGCATGAAACCCGCAGCCAATACGATGCACACCGTCAAGAACAATACGGCTGCCGCGGCGAGACTGCCCGCTGTCACCCCGGGAGCCATGAGAAGCATAAGAAATATCCCGACAAACGCGACGGCATAAGTCGTCCCCTTGAACATACATTTGAAACTGCCCTTCATACCGCCGCCTCCTTTGCCTGATTAACGTAATCGCAGAGCCGCACAAGCTGCGGCTTTTCGCCGTCGGGATCGTTCATGATGTCCTGCATCTGCAATTGGCAGTTTTCGGTGAAGTATTCCGTTTCGCCCGAGCGCTTTTTTACGGTAAGCTCCACATAGGCGTTGCCGTATCTGTCGGGGGCTAAGTATTCGCAGGTCACGCTTTCGATCTCGCGGTAACGGAAGCGGTGTTTTTTGCGAAGCATAGTTATCGTGAAGCCAAGTTCGTCCGCCGAGTATTCGCCGGGCATATTGGTCAGCATCAGACCCGCGGGAATAACAATGCATATCGTGACAAGTATCACGCACACAGCTGCAAGCGGTTCCTTATCCACGCCAAAGAGCCCGATACAGATAACGATCATTCCCACGACCGCGATGAATAAAGCAAGCACTCTGTACGTTCCCGTGAATTTTCCGTTCATACCGCCGCCCCCTTTAACTGCTTAACGTAGTCGCAGAGTATCATCAGCTGCGGTTTTTTGCTGCCGTCGGGGTCGTTTAGAAGCTCGGTCATGGGGATATTGCAGTTTTCTACATAGCATTCATCGCCCCACCTGTTTGAAACGGTGAGCTTCACCGCCGCGCCGCCGTTCTGAGCGTTGATATACTCGCATTTGATATCGGTGATCTCGCTGTAACGGTAGCTGTGATCGAAGCCCAGTATCGTTATTGTGAAGTCCTTGTCGTCAGCCGACCAGCGGCAGATAAGGTTGCTTGCCTTGTACAGCAATATCGAGCCCAGTACCGTCCCGACAGTCGAACCGATAAGACACGCTGCCCCGCAGCAGAACGCGGAGCCGCAGAACGCGGATATCAGCGGTATCATGATGAAGAATGTAAATATAATCACTCCGTTGAGCGTCGTGTCGAATCCTTTGAATGTTCCTTTCATTACGCCGCCCCCTTTGCCTGCTTAACAAATCTGCAAAGCCGAACCAGCTGCGGGCATTTGTCGTTTTCGGGGTCGTTCATCAGGTCTGTCAGAAACTCCTGCGAACAGGTCTCGCAGAACACCGACTCGTCGAGACCGGAGTGCTTTATGGTAAGCTTCACCATGCCGCCGAGCCGTCCGTGAACGTATTTGAACGAAATATCGTCGATACTTTCGTACTCAAAGCGGTTCTCGAAGCCCATTTCGGTTATCGTGAAGCCCGTTTCGTCCGCCCGCACGCGGCATGGGATACTCGAAGCGTACATCATAAGCCCCGCGCCGCCGCCTACCGCGATAACGAACAGCACCCCTACCGCCGCCGCGCTTTTCGTAACGCCCGCGATCATCGGAAATAGGATTATAAAGAACACGGAGCAATAATATACTCCGTAGCTGAAGCCCTTGTAGCTGCCCCTCATACCCTCGCCCCCTTTGCCTGCTTTACATACCTGCAAAGCCTGACCAGCTGCGGACATTCGCCGCCGTCGGGGTCGTTAAGGTATTCGGTCATTTGGCTCTGCGGGCAGGACTCGCAGAAGTAGGTCACGCCGCTTTCGTCGGTCACTTTGAGCCTTACCATGCCGCTGTATTTCCCGTTTACGTATTCAAACCCGATGCTTTCGACATCGTCATACTCGAAGCGGCTCTCGATGCCCATTTCGGTTATGGTGAAGCCCGTCCCGTCCGCGCTTATGCGGCAGGGGATATTTGAAGCGAACATCATACCTCCCACGCCGCAGCCCAGCCCGAGAAGGGTGAACACTATCACCGCCGCGTCGCTTTTTGCTGTCGAAGGCACGCCGAGAACCGTAATAATGGAAATTATTATTGAAAAAAGATAAATGCAATTGCTGTTGCCTTTGTATGTTCCTTTCATATTATCCGCCTCCTTTATATTTCTCTAAAGACGGTTTTTAAGTGTTTGTTATCTGCTCTTTCGTATTATCCTTCGGGATATCCGTAAACTTTTGTTCTTTATTATTTCTTTGCCGATACTATTGCCCGGGCTGCCATTATGCCTATTGCTGCCGCGAAGACTATCCTCAGCAGGCGGTTGCGGCGGAGCGGTATCGTGTTCGGGATATACTCGGTGCGTGCCGCTTCGGAACGCATTTTCGTTCCCGCCGGGATAAGCTTATAGGCTATGTCCACCTCGTTCCCCAATTTATCGCTGTCCGTGTCAAGCGGGAAGAACTGGTCTGTCACCTTTTTTCCCTCGGAGGTAGTGTATTCGATGAAGCAATACCTCATGCTGTCGAACGGCATTTCGGGTATATCGGTGATCGTGCCTTTTGTTACGGTATATTCGCTTTTGTCTTCGGCGTAGCGGGTGTAGCCCTCGTTAGCTTCTTTTTCGAGTGCGATGTGGTCTTTATGTGCTTCCAGCAGGAATATCTCGCAGCCGATAAGCGCAGTCAGCAGCAGGATAAACATTCCTTTTTTCATTTCCGGTATCTCCTGTTTTTGAAAAAGGCTCTCCTTTTTGTGGGAGAGCCGATTTCTTTAAGTGTTGCGGGAAATCTCCCTTGTAATTTTTACTGCTTACTGCTTGTTGTCAGCGCCCATTATCGCTTTTCTTATCATGTCAAGCGGGATAACAAGGAAAGCAAGCAAAGCACATACTCCCCATGTGGCAGGGCTGAGAGCGTGTACGCTCAGAGCGGGACCGCCGAAGGTTACGAACAGGAACTGCGCAAGAAGCAGAGCGCCCATAACGAGGAGGAAGTTCGTGTTTCTGCCGATCTGCTCGAACGGGTTCAGGTGAGTGGTTCTCGCGTTGAAGCCGTTGAAGGTGATAGCCATCATGAAGGTGGCGAATACTGCGGCTTTGAGGTAGGTGTGCATATCGCCCGAAAGAGCGCTGTAAGCTCCCGACATATCGCCGTAGGGGTTGCCTGTCGCCACAAGAGTTCTGATAGGCTCGATAAAGAGGATAGCAAGGCAGATGAAAGTGATGTACAGACCGCTTATCAGGAACTCGATGAACATCTTCTTGCTGACGATGCTCTCCGAACGCGGGATAGGCATTTCGTTCATGTACTCTTTAAGAGCGGGCTCGGAACCGAACGCGATAGCTGCTAAGGTATCCATAGCGAGGTTTACTACGAGCAGCTGGATAACGGTCATTACCTGATTTTCGCCGAACATAGGTCCTAAGAAGCAGGTCAGAACCGCCGCAACGTTTACGGTCAGCTGGAAGATAAGGAACTTTCTTATGCTCTTGAACATCGTTCTGCCGTAAAGGATAGCCTTTTCGATAGACGAGAAGTTGTCGTCGAGAATGGTGATGTCGCCCGCCTCTTTCGCAACTTCGGTACCGCTGCCCATTGCAAAGCCGACGTCGGCTTTCTTAAGCGCGGGAGAGTCGTTTACGCCGTCGCCCGTCATACCGACAACGAGGTTCAGCTCCTGAGCGCAGCGAACAAGACGGCTCTTGTCGGTAGGCAGCGCTCTTGCAACAACGCGCAGGTTCGGCAGAAGTGCCTTAAGCTCGTCGTCGCTCTTTTCGCCCATTTCCTGAGAGGTAAGGGCTACGTCGGTATCCTTCTGGATAAGTCCTGCTTCTTTAGCGATAGCAACGGCGGTCTCCTTGCGGTCGCCCGTTACCATTACTACCTGAATGCCGGCTTTCTGAACTTCCTTGATAGCGTCCGCAGCTTCTTTACGAACGTTGTCGCGGATAGACAGTACACAAACGAGCGTGAGGTCGTCGCCCACGGTATCGCCTTCGGTCTTGGCAACGCCGAGAAGTCTCATAGAGCGTCCCGCCTGCTGGTCGATGTACTGGATAAGAAAATTCTTTTCGGTGAGGGGCTTCTTGTTGCCCTTTTCGTCGATGTAGAACTTGCACTTGTCAATGATACGCTCGGGAGCGCCCTTGATGTAGGTGAGGTTCTTGCCCTCGGCGTTTACGGTAACGGTCGAATACTTCTTGGCGGAATCGAAAGCCTCGAAGTTTCTTACGCTTTCCTTGTCGATGCGGTTCTCAGCCTTTTCGCCAACGAGGAACGCCATAAGAGCACGGTCGGTGTTGTTACCGCCGATTACCTCGCCGTTTGAAGCGGAGGCGGAGTTGTTGATACCGATGCCGACAACGAGATCCTGCTGGAGTACGGCGGGCATTTCGTTCATCGACTTGAAGATATTTACATTACCCGTGGACATTTCAACAACGGTAAGTCTGCCCTCGGTGATGGTACCGGTCTTGTCGGAATAGAGTATCGAAAGCGAACCCGCGGTCTCAAGACCGTTGATCTTTCTTACGAGTACGTTATCCTTAGCCATTCTCATGCTCTGGAACGAGAGCAGAATGGAGGTCAGCATGGGCAGACCCTCGGGAACGGCACAGACTACGATGGTAACGGCTACGGTGATAGCGTTCATAAGGAGTCCCAACCAGCCCTGAGTTCTCGTTCCGTCATCAGCAACTACATCGAGGAACGTAGTAGGCATACCATCGCCGATTATGGTCTTTAAGAGTATGCCGATAACGATAGCGATAGCGCCGACGTAACCGAATGTGGATATCTGCTTGGCAAGCTTTGCGAGCTTGACCTGTAACGGAGTCTGACGGGTCTCCTCCTGAACTTCGAGAGCAAGCTCGCCGAACAGGGTCTTGTCGCCGACTACCTTAACTTCCATGTGACCCTCGCTGCCGCAGACAACAGTTCCGCGGTAAGCGTAATGCTTATTAAGAAGATCCTTGGTGTCGTAGGATTCGCCGCCTTCTACGGGGCGCTTTTCGGCTTCCTCGGTCTCGCCGTTGAGAGCCGCCTGGTCTACCATGATCTTTCCGTCAACGATCTCACCGTCGGCGGGGAGCTTGTCGCCTGCCATCAGGAAAACGATATCGCCGACAACGACTTCGCTTACGTGTATCTCCTGAAGAGTACCGTCGCGGATGACCTTAGCCATCTCCTTTGCTTCTTCCTCAGCCTTAAGAGCCGAAGCCTTGCCTTCCTGCTTGTTCTCGCTGACGGAGGCAACGCCGTTAGCGATCATGATCGCGATAAGTACGCCCACGGGCTCATACCATTCAGCCTGTCCCATAAAGCAGAGGACTACCTGTACGGCGAGAGCCACGCAGAGGATAAGGATCATCGGGTCTTTAAAGCCCTCCAAGATCTTTTTCCACAGCGGGTCGGGGGGGATCTGGGTCAGGGAGTTATTGCCGTACTTTTGACGACTCTCCTCGACCTCTTTTGCGGTCAAACCTGTAAGTTTCATCTTACCTTCACTTTTCCTTTCCGATATGAATATTTTTCCGAAACGTTAAAATAACGTTCATGTGCAAGATTAATTATATCAGAATTTCAAACGTTTGTCAATGGTTTCATAGGGAAATAATACCCTCTAATCAAGAAAACATACCATTTTTTGAGGAAACGATAACGATTTCGGGGAAGCGGGGGCATTGCCCACGCCCGTGCCTTGCGTGTCCGTGCGGATATTTTGAAGGCGCCCCTACATGAAATCGGGTCATATAACATATATTGTAGTTGGGGACAGGTTCGACCCCCGCCTAATCACACCAATTGCAAAATCAAACGGTCGGGCAATCATAGTAACAGGTCGGGGCAATGGCACGAACTAAGTTCGTGCAGCGACCCTACACAGTCAAAGTATGAATCATTATGTCGTTTACTATGAATATCTTTTATCTTCACGCAATTTCTCGTGATATTCCGCCTTGTCCTTCATACACCTTGCCTCCGCGTCGATGAACAGCGTGCGGTAATTCTTGTATTTTTCGGGCTCGTACCTCGCAAAGCCCTTCGCTACCGAAAGCAGGTTCTCATTTGTATGACAAGCGT
>JAILFF010000245.1 GCA_024697705.1 Ruminococcus sp. | reverse complement strand
GGGTAACGGATATATCGTCACCAACGCTCTCGGACATCTGGTGGGTATCGGCGTTCCGGAGGATTACGGCTATAAGAAATGGTCTTTGAAAGACCTGCCCATGATACCCGATTTCAAGCTGTTTGCGCTGAACGGATATGGAACTCAGATAAAAATGCTGAAAGAGCTTATGAAACGTGAAGATGTGACAGAGATCATAAACGCCTGCGACGCGGGGCGCGAGGGAGAGTGTATTTTCAGATATATCTATGAATATGTCGGCTGCAAAAAGCCCGTCAAGCGCTTGTGGATAAGCTCGCTTACCGATGAAGCAATCCGCGAGGGAATGAATAATCTGCTTGATTCTTCCGAGCTTGACAATATGTATGCCGCAGGCTTTGCAAGAGCGAAATCCGACTGGCTGTTCGGGATAAATCTATCACGGTATTACAGTCTGAAAACAAATCAAAAACATAGGTCGGGCAGAGTGAAAAATGCCGTGCTGAATATAATTGCGGAACGTGAATCACAGATAGCCGCGTTTAAGAAAAAGCCATATTTCAAGGTCGTTCTTGACAACAGCGCGGAGTGTGCTCGTACCTTCGATTCAAGGGAAGAGGCAGAAGCGGTTGCCGAAAAATGCAAAGGTAAATCTGCGGCTGTTTCTTCGATAATTGCAGAGAAAAAGACAGAGAACCGTCCGCTGCTGCACAGCCTGACTTCTTTACAGCGTGAAGCTAATGAGCTTTACGGCATGACAGCGGCAGCAACTTTAAAGGCGGCGCAGTCGCTTTATGAAAAGAAATTGCTGACATATCCTCGAACGGACAGCAACTATATCAGCGAGGACATGAGACCGCTTGTTTTGAGTATCGTCAAGTGTCTTTTGGATTATGATAAGTCAAGGACAGATAAGCTTTTATCTCAGGGACTTAACCTTGATAAGCGTGTAGTGAACAATGCGAAAATAACCGACCATCACGCTATTATCCCGACTAATCTTATCGGGCGGCTGAAAGAAACAGAGCTTTCCGAGCCGGAGAAAAAGGTAGTCGGTTTGGTTATTGAAAGGTTTTTATCTGCGCCAGACAAGCCTTACACCTATCTTGAAAAGAGATATGAATTTGAGGTCGAGGGCGAGATATTCAAACTGACTGCCAAAAAGCCTATTGAATTAGGCTGGCGGCAGTACACGAATATGAAGAACGAGAGTGTACCGAATTGCGCCGAGGGTGATAAAATTCATATCGAAAATGCCGAGGTGCGAGACTGCGAAACAAAGCCGCCCGCGCATTTTACGGAGGCAAGTCTGCTTGCGGTTATGGAAAACATCGACCGCCGTATTGACGATAAGGAACTCAAAAGCTACGTCAAAGAACGTGGGTTGGGAACGCCCGCGACAAGAGCGCAGATCATAGAGGGGCTTATTTCTGCGAATTACATCGAGCGCAGAAAGAAATTTCTGTATATAACCGAGTTTGGAAGAAAATTCATCGGAACACTGCCCGAAAACATCAAGTCGGCGGAGCTTACCGCACACTGGGAGCAGATGCTTTCCGACATCGAATCGGGCAAAAGTAAGGAGGAAGATTTTATGAATGAGATAATCAGGAATGTTAATGAAGTGATCGAAAATGACGAAATGGCGGTTAATACCGCGGCTGAACAGCCTGTGGAGATAGGCAAGTGTCCCTGGTGTGACAGTCCCATTCGTGAGGGAAAGAAAGCGTTTTACTGTTCCAACAGCGAGGACTGCGATTTCTTTATCTACAAGCACGATAAGCGTATCGGCAGGGACTACACGGCTTCCGAGATAAACGAGTTGCTGGCAAACGGGAAGGTGACGCTACGCAACTGTATTTCGAGCAGGGGCAACAAGTATGCTGCCGTTTTCAAGCTCGATGACAGCGGAGATTATGTCAATCTCAATTTCGTGGAGTATGTAAAGACCCGCAGACGAAAGCCGATTGAATAATATGCGCCGCTTTTTACGGCGGCGCAGGGGTTAAGCAATGACGAATTGCTGCATTTCACGAATAGTCATATCTATG
>JAILFF010000244.1 GCA_024697705.1 Ruminococcus sp. | reverse complement strand
GCCAAGCTGCTCCCTTACCTTTATAAAGAAGCTCACCGCCTGCCGAAGTATAACGAGCGCTTCGACGCGGGTCTTTACCTCATAATCGGCGTGAGTATAGCCTATATTGAAATTGTAGCTTTCAATAGAAATACCCACATCAAAAATGCTGTGCGTGTTCGACTGCGTAACAGCCGCCTCGTAAGTGAACCCATGTTCGTCAGTACATTTGTAAAAGCAAAAATACAGCACACTCCTTGAATCGTCCCGGACGAAGCCCGACCCCGCGAATACCTCTTCAAGTACCGCTCTGTCTGTCATGTCCGAAATAAAACTCGCGCTGCCGGTGCTGTACTTCATTGTGGGGTCTTCAGCCGACGGCAATTCGCTGTCGCCAAGCGCTTTCAGCCTGTCCCGAAAGACCCGCTCGCGCTCTTTATTATGCGCACGCTCCTCCGCCGAAAACAGACACAGCCGCTCGTAATTCGTTTTGTCACCGAGATACGGTGTAAGCCTTTTGACTATCTCCGCACTGCTGCGCGGCTCGTCGTCGGCTGTTACATCTATGTCAACCGCAATGCAGTTGTTCCAGCCGAACATACGGTTGCGAAACTGCGTTATGCTGTCACAATAGAACATATCCGTCCGAAATACCTCGTCGGCACGGTAACGTCTGTAATTGAGCGCGATACGCTCGTTTCGACTGCCTTCGCCGAACCAGTCTATCCCCTCGTACATAATATATGAATCGTCAATATCGAATTCCTGCGGAATGCCCGAATAAAGCGCCGCTATATCAGCAATGTCGGCAGGGTCGGCAAACAGCTTTTCACCGGAAACATCGCTCGTAAGGCTCGTAAGCCCGGGTGTATAGCAGCCGCCGGTCTTCGCGTCAAAGAAATATTTTTCAAGCGAAGGAAACCTTTCCATTGCCCGCTTGACTTTTTCTTCATCGAATTCCATGACTTCCAGCCCGAATGCAAGCCGCTTATAGCACAGCCCAAGCTCCGAAAGCATATTTTCAATATATTGCTTGTCGTCCGCGAACTTCACCCTATCGGCGATATTGAAATAGTATCTGTCAAAAACTCTCATTTTTCACACTCAATTACTTAACAACATTATTCTTAGGCGCACCGTTTATCCACGACCGCAGATTATCCTCCACCACGCCCAAAAGTCTTACCCGCGTTTCAAGCGGCGCCCACGCAACGTGCGGCGTTACAAGGCAGTTTTTCGCACGATAAAGCGGACAATCCTCACGCATGGGCTCGTTCGTCAGAACGTCTATCCCCGCGCCCGCGATGCGCCCCGAATTGAGCGCGTCCGCCAAAGCCTGTTCGTCCACAAGACCGCCCCGCGCCGTGTTGATAAGCAGCGCCGTCGGCTTCATCAGCGAAAGCGTGTACTCGTTTATTATGCGCTCGTTTTCGGCGGTAAGAGGACAGTGCAGCGAAACGATGTCCGCCGTACTCATCAGCTCGTCAAGGCTGACGGCTTTCGTGCCGTCGGCGATCTTCTCGGGCGAGCGCGTATAGGTAATGACGTTCATGCCGAAGGCGCGGGCGATCTCCGCCGTGCGTTTGCCGATCGTGCCGTAGCCGATAATGCCCATCGTCCTGCCAAGCAGCTCCGCCGTAGGTATGCCGAAGTAGGAAAACAGTCGGTAGTTTATCCACTCGCCGTTATCAACGCTGCGGGTGTATTCCGCCGTGCGGTTGAAATGCTCCAGAATAAGCGCGAACGTATGCTGCGCCACCGCGTATGTCGAATAGGACGGCACATTGCAGACCGCCGCCCCGTGCCTTTTCGCGGCTGAAATATCCACGTTGTTATAGCCCGTCGCAAAAAGCCCCACATATTTCAGATTGGGACAGCGCGAAAAGACCTCCTCGGTGATAAGACACTTGTTGCAGATAACAGCGTCCGCGCCGCCGATCTTCCCCGCGACCTCGTCATTGGGCGTATAGCCGAAGACCTCCGCTTCGCCGAGAGCCGTTATCCCGTCAAGAGAAACGTCCCCGCGTGTGACAGTCTCCGCGTCAAGAATAACTATCTTTATTTTATCCTTGCCCATGCGCTTATTCCTCGAAAGCGTTGTCAACTATATCGGCGTCCTTTTCGGCTGCTTCCTTGGTGATAGTATCGCTCCGTGCTTCGTCATCGGCAGGCGGCGTTTCAGCCGTCACACCCGCCGCTTTAAGCGCCTTCTGCTGCTTGTTGAACTTGTACGAGAAGAAGAAAGCCGCTCCGAGCACGATTATCTCCGCCACGCCGAGTATCCATATCGTATCGCTGGTATTGCAGAGCGAGGTCTGCGTGAGGTAGGTCAGGTCGATACCGAGCATCAGCAGCAGATTGTGCCAGCCGCCGCGGCGGTAGAACTGGATAAGATATATCGCCGTGCCGAAAATGCAGAACACAAGGTGCTGTTTCGGCGTAAAGGGCGTATAAATGTTTTGCAGTCCCGTGACTGCTTCGTCAAGAATAGTCATTGTCCGTTACTCCCTTTCTTTTTTGTAAAAATAGGCATAAACCGATAATTTATTATTATATCATATCTCCTATTAAAATGCAATAGATAAAAAATGAAAATCCGGAGGAAAGCGTGAGAAAATGCGCTCTCACCGCCCCTCCGGAACAAATAAGTCTTATTCCCCGCGCAGAAATGCGAGCATCTCACCCGCGTTAAGATCGGGCTTGACCTTCTGCTTCGCCCAGATTATCACGCCGTTTTCGTCGATGATGTAGCTTGTGCGCACTACGCCCATGACGGTCTTGCCGTAGTTTTTCTTCTCGTGCCACACGTCGTAAGCCTTTATCGCCGGAAGCTCCGAATCGGAAAGCAGCACGAAGGGCAGCGCGTTCTTTTCGGCGAATTTCGCGTGAGAAGCGGCGGAATCCTTGCTGATACCCACGACCTCGCAGCCCAGTGCCTTAAAGTCGTCATAAGCCGCCGCGAAAGCCAAAGCCTGTTTCGTGCAGCCCGACGTA
The DNA here is from genome assembly GCA_024697705.1 of Ruminococcus sp. Taxonomy (GTDB): domain Bacteria; phylum Bacillota; class Clostridia; order Oscillospirales; family Ruminococcaceae; genus YE71. Next base: position 3,277 of record JAILFF010000244.1, on the reverse strand, counting down.
TTGTCCTTTGAGTAGAAATAAAGCACGGTCTTTTTCCCCTCAGCCGCAAAGGACGAAAGCGAGACCTCCCGCCCGTCCTTGTCGGGCAGAGTAAAATCGGGCGCTTTGGTATTTATTTCAAGCATGGTTATCTCTCCTTATAAAAAAGTTAATAGTTAAGAGTGAATAGTTAAGGTGCGCCTTCGGCGCGTATTATGCGGAAGCTGCGCTCCTCACTGATATTTCTCACATTAGCGAACAACTGACGAGCGCAGCGAGTCAATGCACGGCACGTTCGCCGCGCAACGTCCGCGAAGCGGACACCTTAACTATTCACTATTCACTATTCACTATACACTGTTCACTTAATTTACAATTACTAAACTCCGCAGACGCGGTCGCCATCTTCGGTCATCAGTCCGTGCTCGCACGCATAATCGACCGCCTCTGACAGCACCGCCTCGTTCGCCGACGTCACCCGCGAATGTCCGAACAACCGCGCCGTTTCGCGCATGAGATCGGCTCTCGTCATCGAGACCTGCTCCGTCAGTATCAGCGCCGCAGCAGCCGCAAGCTCCTCCGTGCAGATCTCGTCGGCGGGGCGCTTTGTTCCCTCAAGCTCCGACGGCACTCTCACGCTGTTATAGCTCTCGGGACTTTGCCAAGCAGCCCACAGGAATTCCATGCCGCCCGGCGTTTCGCGGATCACCGCACCTGCGAGCTTCACGCCCTCCAGGAAAACCGTGTCCGCCTTGCTGCCGCCCCTCGTCAGCCCCCACGCCTGAAGTATTCGCTTCCTTACCGATGTAAGGCTCACGGGCGCTTCGGCTTCGAGTATCCAGTTTACCTGCTCGGCGATCTTCTGCGGCGTTTCGGGCTGATAGAATTCTTTTGAATCGCCCTGTGCGGGGACGTTCCACACCGCGTATTTCTCGCAGCGGTCGGCGATAGGCGAGGGCTCTTCCTCACGCTCGAAATCAAATGATTGTTTCTCCGCGGGCTGTTCCTCGGGCTCCGTTTCGGGCTCGATGACAGGCTCGGGCGGGCGGCGATTGTCCTCGATAGCCTGCTCCGCCGCGAGCTTGACTTTTTCTACGACCTTTTCGCGGTCGGCAAGCCAGTCGAGCGCGTGAACGGTCACGAGCCGCCAGCCCAAGCCCTTCAGCACCGAAGGCTGAACGATGTTCCTGTCGCGGGCGGTGGTATTTTCCGCCTGCCGCCTGCCGTCGCAGATAATGCCTAACAGATAACGCCCCTTATCGTCGGGATCGACTATTCCCGCGTCGATGCGGTAGCCCGAACAGCCGATACCGCAGCGCGTTTCAAGCCCGAGTGCGCCGAGCCTTTCGGCAAGCTCCGCCATGAAGCGGTCGGCGTCGTAGCTTTCGGCGGCGGAATTTACCGCAAGCGCCTGCCTGCCCTTCGCCGCGAATTCGAGGAACGCTTTAAGCTCCGCCACGCCCTCAGAGCGCGTGCGCGAAAGCTCCAGCTGCTCGGGGCGAAGCGTGGAGAATACCTTCATCTCCTTACGCGCTCTCGACACCGCGACATTGAGCCTTCGCCAGCCGCCGTCTCGGTTGAGAGGACCGAAGTTCATGGAAACTCTGCCGTCCTTGTCGGGACCGTAGCCCACCGAGAACAGGATAACGTCGCGCTCGTCGCCCTGCACGTTTTCGAGATTCTTGATGATTATCGGCTCGTACATGGCGACAGCTGCCGCTTCGAGCGCAGGGTCGGCGATGAACGCTTCGTTCAGAAGATCGTCTATCAGGTTTTGCTGGACCATGCTGAACGTTACCACGCCTATCGAGTCGCCGCGCCGTGCGGGGTCTCGCAGACGCTCACATATTTCCGCGACAACGGCTTCGGCTTCGGCGCGGTTCTGCTTGGTCTTGCCCTTGTCGTAGAAGCCGCCCGTGTTCACCCACGTTACCTTCGATTCAAGGTCGTCGGGCGAGGGGAAGGTCAGCAGCTTGTTTTCATAGAAACGAATGTTCGAGAACGAGATGAGGCTCTCGTGGCGCGAACGGTAGTGCCACAGCAGATGCCGCGAGGGCATCGTGAGCGCAAGACAGTCGTCCAGAACGCTTTCGAGGTCTTCCTTGTCGATGTTTTCCTCGTCGGTCTGATTCGCCGTGAAAAAGCTCGTCGGCGGCAGCTGACGTGGGTCGCCGACAACTATCACACTGTCGCCGCGGGCAATGGCTCCGACGGCTTCGGCGGTCGGCAGCTGCGAGGCTTCGTCGAACACCACCATGTCGAATTTCGGGAACGCGGGGTCGATATACTGCGCGACCGAAATAGGCGACATCAGCATACACGGGCATATCCGCCGCAGCAGGTTCGGTATGCTGTCGAAAAGCTTGCGGATAGGCATATTCCGCCCGCCGCTGCGGATAGCCTTTTGAAGCACTGACACCTCAGACGAGCCGGCGCCCGCACGAATGTTCGGGATATTCGCCGAAAGCCGTGCGTTAAGCTCCTGGATCGTCAGCAGCTCAAATGTTTTCAGCGTGTCGCGGTAGCGGGTGACTTCGTCCTCGAACTGCGCGTCGCTGAAAGCGCCCGTCGCGGGGTCGGCACGGAATGCGCTGTCGATGACCGTGCGGTAAAGCACCGACTCAAAGGCGGCGGGCAGCTTTTCGGCTGCGACCTTGCCGCTCAGATACAGGTCGGCAATATTCTCCGCACCGAGAGTTTTCAGCTCGTCGAGGGAGCGCTGCAAAGCCGAGCGCTCGCGCAGCCTGCCCGTCACGCGGCGCAGGCGGCTCGCTTCATTAATAATGTACTCAAACCGATCATCGCTCTTTTCCGCGCCCGAAAGATCGACATATCTGCCGAACTCCCCGACCGCCTTGTCGTACTCGCCGCGGGAAGCGCGTTCCTCTGCGTAGGCGGCGGTGTATTCGGCGGCGATGGCTTCTCCGTCAAGCCCCATCGCACGTGCGCGTTCGGTCAGCGCCTTGCGGCTTTCGGCAAACGCCGCCAGCCGTTCGATCTGCGCGTCGAGATTATCCTTCGTGACAGTGCCGGGCGTTTTCGCGTGGATATCAAGCTCGCCCGCCAGCTTTTTCAGCCCGAAATACTTCGGCAGCGCCCACTTCTGCGCGGCGCGGCGGATATCGAGCCTGAAATTCTCGACATCGAGCGTGAACACGGTCTTGTTGTATATCTGCTCCAAGGCGGCACGTTCGTTCTCGACCTTTTCGCGCTCGGCTGAGAACGCCGCCGCTTCTTCGAGCAGCGAGGTAATGGTCTTTCCGCTGCGGTCAGCGGTCTTTCTGAGCTTCGCAAGCTT
>JAILFF010000241.1 GCA_024697705.1 Ruminococcus sp. | reverse complement strand
TAAAGAAAGTGCTGTGCGAACAGACCGCTCGTTCGCTCCGCTCACGTCGCACAAAGGAAGAGGCAAGCCGCGCGAACAGTTCTGCAAGGCGGTCAGCTTAACGATGCGCGGCTTGATTCCGAATGGGGCTCCGCCCCATACCCCGCAAGGGGCGGGAGCCCCCACACCCCCTTCCTAAGACTTTTGGTTTTGCCATCACTTGCGCTTATCTTTTATCTTTTATCTTTTATCTGTTATCTTCTTTAGTAGCGGCTTATCGGATAGAAATTGTTCTGAACCTCGTCTATCGTCAGTATCAGCCGCTCACGCTTGTTTGTCGGTATCTTTACCAAAAAATCAAGCTGCCCCCGCGATACTATCCGCTTGTAGCCCTTGTAAAGGAACTCGTCGGATTCGTCCTTCGTTACCGTCTTGATGCGCATAAGCTCCGTCATCTCGGAATTTATGCTGCCCTCGTATTTGTAGAATACCGCCTCGCCCGATTCGGGGTCGGTCTTTACCGTTACGTCGTTCGCCCAGCGCTGCGGAAATACCATCGTGTAACCGTCCGCTACCGAATGGTACCCCGTGAACTTCGGCGTGAATTCGTAAAAGCCCGAATAGCTGTTCCATGTCGTTTTGAGTACCTGCTCTTCGGGGATAACGTCCTCGTAGCCCAGCATCGGCGAGGTCGTCGGCACAAGATATTCGCCGTTGCCTTCAAGGTCGGCACAGGTGTAGCCCGTCGGTCGGGTCGTCGCGGGGATGAGCTTATCGCTCAGCCGCCTTACGGGATTCTGCAATAGCGAATACCGATAGTAAAGTATCTCGGTCTGGAGCATACCGTCGGTCGTCAGCTCGTCGATGAATACCGCGGGAGTGCTGCTGCCGTTTGCAAGTATGCCCTTGTACGCGGCTATGTAGGACTGCACGTTCAGACAGACGTCTATGCCTTCGCCCTTTTCCTTGCTGCCGCTGTCCAGCGGAAAGCAGAAAGCTTTCGTCTGCACGGTGTTCGTTTCGGGGTCGGTGACGCGCTGTATGGTAACAAGGTCGTCCTTGCCGTCGGAGTTTATGTCGATGGATTCAAGCAGCAGATAGCTGTCCGCGCCGATGCGGGTAAGCGTGTCCTCCGAGTAGGTGTAGACCTCGAAAGCCTTGTCGCCCGTAACGTTCTGATAGCAGACGAGTATCCCGGGCAGCGTTCCCGTGCCTGTTTCGGAGACAACGACCTGCTCTATCTCGGTGCCCGCGCCCGCTATCTCCTTTACGGAATACCATGAGCCTTCCTCGTTCTTGTCGAGCAGGTTCATGCGTATGCCCTCGCTCTCCGAGCCCGCGTATTCGTAGAAAACGAGCGCCTCTTCGGTGGGGTCGTCGTCAAGGTTTGCGATAACGAAAGCCGAGCGGTTCTCGCCTGCGCGGGGATATTTAAGGATAATGTTCCTCCCGACGGCAGAGGTGAGCGTCTGGCGTATCTGCGACTGTTCGTCGGTAAGGGTAGGCGCGGCAAGCAGGCTGTCCACCGAGAAGCTGACGCCCGTGCAGCCCGTCAGCGTTGCCGCCGAAAGAGCAAGCACCGTGCCTTTCACATAATTAAGCGTTTTTTCGAGCGTTTCCCGCACCTCCTCTGTCATTATTTTTCACATACATAAATAATTATACCACACTTGTTGTTATTTTTCAAGTGGTGAAAAGGTGAAAAATTCGGGAAGAGTGAATCTTTGCGATACAATATTGTAGGGGCGCACTGCGCCATTTGACCTAAAAAACGGGCGCACACGGGCACGAGCCGTAGTTCGTGCAGTGCGCCCCTACGCAAATTCCAACAAATGGAGCAAAATTGATTTTCGTGGCAAACTTACGGCATATATTGACAAAAAACGCTTTAAGTGCTATAATGTCAATAGGGAATGACGGTTCTTTGATAGCCCGAGGAGCTTGAAAGGAGAGGTGCTTTATGACTGATGTCAATGTTGAAGATCTCGAAAACTTTATTTCCGATGTTGTTGAAACTATGACCGAAAGACACGATGAATCACAGAAGGAAATGCTTGAAAATCCAAAAGACCTGTTCAATTCGGGCAGAGCTTTGGCTTATCAGGAAATTTACGAAATAATCGAATCGCGGCTTAAAACCTACGGCGTTAAAGTCGATGCCTGACAATTTGTAAATAATAATGAGATTTTTAACCGCTCTGCTCTTTGCAGGGCGGTTTTCTTATGCCCGAACAGCAGCATTATTTCCCGCTTCCACGCATATAATATCACTGCACGGCACACCGTGATATATTTTCCGGCGAGGTGAGCAAATGATACGTTCTGCCGAACAGCGCCCCGTTTTGCTGGGCGAGTACATGGTAAGGAACAGCGCGACGGTAAGAGCCGCCGCAAAGCACTTCGGCATTTCAAAATCAACGGTACATAAGGATATACGCACCCGTCTGCCGCATATCGACAGGAAGCTGTTCCGCGAGGTGGAAAAGCTTCTCGAACTGAACAAGCAAGAGCGCCACATCAGGGGTGGCTTGGCGACAAGGCGGAAATATCGTCAGCAAAGAATGGATACGGAGGAAAAAATTGAATAGCAGACCTCTGCAAAGTCCGGAGCGGCAATACGACCGTTTCCGGGCTTTTGCTTTTTTACCAAAAAAATGACCTCCGTATGAAATTTTTGTTTGACTATCTGTCGGAAATGTGTTATAATACAAGTGAGCATTTGTCGGTAATATTGTAGGGCGGGGGCTTGCCCCCGCCGCGTCAACAAACGACCGAACGGTTGCGCAAATTATGTAGGGGCGCACTGCACGAACTACGGCTCGTGCCCGTGTGCGCCCGTTTGTAGACATCGCGCCCATTTGAGAACAATGTGCCTATCCGCGGGCGCACACATAGGTGCGCCCCTACATATAAATCGCCCCCGAAAATATTTGTAGGGTCAACGGAGGGAGCAAGCCCCCGCCCTACAAATCCAATATAGGCGAAATATGTGCCGATAAATGCTCATTTACAGTTAATAATTTACTGCCCTGAAACAAACTCTTTTTGCGGGGCTTGCACGAGCTTTGCTCACGCCGCCTCTGCATAATATGCCGCGAAGCGGCTCCTTAACTATTCACTATTCACTCTTAACTTTTAATCTATTCACTCAATTATATGCGCTCTTTCAGATGTTTTACCGCAAACGGTATATCCTCTCCCGTCGTGCCTTCCAAAACCAAATTCGCGTCGGGACAGACCTTCTTTATCTCCGCAAGAATTCGTCCGTGATCGAAAATGCCCTTACCCACGCCGCATTGTTTGAGCGTGCCGTCGTTGTTCATGCAGCAGTCCTTGATGTGGAAAACGCATATCCTGTCGCCGAAGGTCTGCAAGCCCTCTTCGAGAATATCGTACATCTTGTCAATGTTCGATCTGTCCAGGAAATTATACAGGTCGAAGATTATGCGGATATTCTCCGAGCGAATGATCTTCACTGCGCGGGCGAGCGTTTTCACATCGTAGCAGACGTGCCCGAAAGCGCCCTCCATGCCGACATTCACGCCGTGATCTTCGGCGTATGAACACAGGTCGGCGAAAGTCCTTACCACGCGGTCGAGGGCTTCTACCGTGCGGTTCATCGGGTGATACGTCCACTTGTCACCGTTGTATGAGCCTGTCTCCGAACCGACTATGCCGCAGCCGAAGTCATGAGCGAGCGCAAGATGCTCCTTGAACACCGCAATGCCGTTTTCCGCCTTGCTTGTTATCGGGTGAACGGGGTTGAAATACGCCCCTATCAGCGGAACGCTCTTCCCCGCCGCCGCAAATACTTCCCCGAAATGCGCGGCGCGTTCCTTAGTCACCGAGCCGGGCGCGTAAGCGATGCCGTCAAGGCACTTGTACGTCACGAGCTGAACGCCGTCAAGCCCCAGTTCGTCAAGCCGTGCGGCAATATTTTCCTCTCCCTTTACGCCGAGATCGTGAGCGCGGATAAATAGTTTTATCATATCATCAGACCCCCGGAAGAAGATAAAAGATTAAAGATAAAAGATATAGTATTAAGCTGCGAAATATGTGTTTTATATTTCAAAACGATGTATAATGACATATCTTTTATCTTTTATCCCTTATCTTTTATCTTTTTTCAACAAGATGTACGGCAAACCCGCCAAGCTCGTCTTTAAGATAAACGCACGTCATTCTGCCGTCTGCATCGTACTTCGCGGAGGACATATCCGCCTCGATGCCCCGATATTTAAGCTGAGTTACGGCGCGTTTCACGCTGTTTGTCGCTACCGCGATATGTCCCTTAGCGCCCCTGAACGGCTGCTTCATGCACTCGATAAGCGAACCTGCGAACACGCTGTTATTGCCGTTTTCCCGCTCCCAGCCGAACATTTTCTCGAAGCCTGCTGAAACGTCAAGCGCTTCGTTCTCGTCGGCGCAGTTTATCCCGATGTGCGAAAGCGAGAAGCCCAGCATTTTGCCTACCGCCGAGCGGCAGAGCGCCGTTATCTCCTCCCACTTGCCCGCCTTGACGAGCTTGTCGGGAACTATCCAGCTGCCGCCGCAGCAGACTATCTTCTTAAACGCAAGATAGCTGTTCAGATTGTTCTCGTTGACGCCGCCCGTCGGCATGAACTTCATCGACGAATAGGGTGCTGACACCGCCTTGATGTAGTTAAGCCCGCCCGCCTGCTCCGCGGGGAAGAACTTCACGAAATCGAGCCCCAGCTCAATTGCCTGCTCGATCTGCGAGCCGTTCGCCACACCCGGCACGAAGGGCACTCCCCTGTTAAGACAATGCTCGACGACCTTCGGGTTGAGCCCCGGAGCCACGCAGAACTTAGCGCCCGCGTCGATCGCCCTGTCGCACTGTTCGACAGTCAGCACCGTACCCGCGCCCACAAGCATATCGGGATAAGCCTTAACCATGTCGGAGATGACCCGATCGGCGCCCTCCGCACGGAAAGTCACCTCCGCGCAGCGTATGCCGCCTTCGTAAAGAGCCTTCGCCAGATCAGCCGCGTCGGACGTATTTTCAAGCTTAATAACGGGGATTATACCCGTACATTCAAACTGTTCGATAAAAGCCTTGTTATCCATTCCGTTACCCCCATAATTCGGTTTATCTTCCGAGCCAGCCGCCGTCTACGGCAAGCGTGAAGCCGTTCACATAATCGCTTGCACGCGAAGCCAAGAACACCGCCGCGCCCATAAGGTCGTCGGGAGTCCCCCACCTGCCCGCAGGTATGCGTTCGAGTATCGCGGCGCTTCTTTGCTCGTCGGCACGAAGCGCCTGAGTATTGTTAGTCGCCATATACCCGGGAGCGATGGCGTTCACGTTGATGCCGTACTTCGCCCACTCGTTCGCCATTGTCATGGTAATGCCCTTGACAGCCGATTTACTCGCGGTATAGCTCGGAACGCGGATTCCGCCCTGATAGGAGAGCATACTTGCAACAGAGATTATCTTTCCGCCGCCGCCCTGTTTGATGAACTGTTTCGCCGCCGCCTGCGAGAGGAAGAACAGTGTGCGGCAGTTGACGTTCATAACGAGGTCCCAGTTCTCGACGGAGAAATCAATGCTGTCCTCGCGCTTGATGATACCCGCGTTATTCACAAGAATATCGAGTCTGCCGAAGGTTTCGACGGCGGTATTGATTATTGTTTCAACGGGTTCGAGGGAGGAAAGATCGGCGGTAAGGAATTTGAAGTTATCCTCACCCAACATTTCCTGAGTAGCGGTGCTTGGTGAGCGTGAAACGCCGAGCACCTTTGCGCCCGCTTCGACGAACGCCTTTGCTATACCCTGACCGAGACCGGTATCGCTGCCGGTAACGACGGCGACCTTTCCGCCGAGATCAAACATATCGAGTATCATATAAAAACCTCCAAAAAATAATAAAAATGAGCAAACGAGCAAATTGAGGACAAAAACAAAAGTCTTAGGAAAGGGGTGTGTGGGAGAACCCTTCTTCAGAAGGGTTTCCC
>JAILFF010000296.1 GCA_024697705.1 Ruminococcus sp. | reverse complement strand
AGATCTTCTTCCGAGATACAGCGGATATACAGGCGATCTAAGCGCAGTCTCAAGCTCTTCAAGCTGATGGCGTTCTCCCTCAAGCCCGGCAAGAAACACCGCGTCGGCGAGATAATATCGTTCGGTGATATACGGCTTTTCCGCCTGAACGGTATGATAATCGCGCATAAGCTCGCCTTCACGGTCTACCCTTACGCCAAATTTTAGCGCGGTAAGCTCGTCAAGGCTGTGATCTCTCGAATATCCGAGAGCCGCCGCAAGCATACCTGTCACACCGCTTTTCGTCGGATAGGGCATGGTGCGCCGCGTTTCAAACTTCGATTCCTCGCCCCACGACTGCATGGGAGCGGCAAGCCTTAGCAATAAAGTTGCCATCAGACCACCCCGCCGACAAGTTCGCTGAGCTTATCAAGCAGCCCATTAAGACTTACTTTTTCTGCGCCGAGCATACTTTCGTTTCCGACTACAAAGCTATACTCCGGGTTGCCGCAGAAATCATCGTATACTTTTCCTGCGTGTTCAAAAAGCGCCTTTTTCGATAAAGCGATATAGCCTTCTTTTGAAACGACAGGCTTTTCAAACGCGCCGCAGAGATTTACCGGCTGATCTTTTCTCACCGTAACATATACCATATCGGGAAGCGTTCTGTTTGCGTAGGAATTTTGCTTACCCGTCGGCATTGAGCAGATGAACGCTTCTGCAAAACCTTTTACAGCTTCGGCAGCGTCCGCGCCGATAAGCCCTATAAGATCGGTGACATTGACCGTAGCATATCTGTAAAGCGTTGACGAATTGAATTCCATAGTGCCGAGATGTCCCGCGCCCGCGCTATCTTCGGGAGAGCAGTCATCAACAGCGGTGAAATAGTCGTATTCGTTAGTTACCACGTGAGTGGAAATGCTGTGCGCTACCTGACAAGCCGCATCAACGTTTAAATCGGCGTCATCGGCAGCCATGCGCCCGAACAAAGCTATATCTATCGAGGGCGCGGATCTAAGAGCTTCTTTGTATGCCTTTTTATCCTTCTCTCCGTTAGCGGCAAGCTCGGCGAGTTTCTTGGCCTGAATCTCGCTTATAAAGAACAGCGCTCCCGTTGTGTTGTTTTTCTTTTCATTTATCTTCAAGCCTGCGTTGGCAAGAGCTTCTGCGGCAGTCTTTTCCGCCTTAGCATCATCAAGTTCGGGGGAGAGCTTTTTCAGTCCGGCGGCTATCAGCTTAACTGCATATTTTGTTCTTGAACCGAGCTTATCCTCCGTAAATAAACCGTGGAAATATTCCCTTACCGAGTGTTTCCACGCCTGACTTGATACTCTTGCTCTGTTCGCACCGCCGTACATGGCAGTCTTGGGTCTGCCCGTGTCGTCGCGGTTTACGCAGCTGGGCGGAACTGTCTGCAAAACGTGTATATCAACATAGAATCTCTGATTATCCATTGTTTTCCTCTCCATTGGAATTATTATAGATCGAACGGTAAAAATCTCTGCCCCAACGCAGCTTTATGTCGTTTGCAATATCGCTGTTCGAGAACAGGTATATCTCCTTGGCAAGCGCGGCATGATCGAGACCGATATTACTGCCCTTGATAAGCTGTATCAGTCCGCGAAGATGATACGCAAGGTCGTCTTGTGAAACAGCCGTCACGACAAGGTTCAGGCGGTTCATCACTCTCGGAACATCATCTTCGGAGCTGACAAGCCCCGCGGCAGCCTGCCCGATACTCACACCTTTGACGTATACCTCCCTGTCGCTCCCCTGACAATGCAGAGCATACAGCGTGAGCGCGGTATATACCGCCCATTCTGCCCGAAACGAGTTTTTATCGCTGAGCAGCTCGTCGGACATATCGTCGAAAATAAATCCCCACAGCTCGGGCATTTCTCCCGGGTGTTTGCCTACTCCGCGGCGAAGTTCGGCTAAAATGCCCTTTCCTGCGCCTATGCCCTTTATGCCTTGCAGATACTCGATCTTTTTGACCGTTAGCTTATATACATCATCTGCTCTGCTCATTTTTATCACCGCCTTTTCCGAATATTTTTGTTAATGAAGCCATGAATATGTTCAGCGCATGAGCGGACGATGTGACAACTTTAGTCTTTGATTTGCTGTCTGGCTTGATATACCTGCCGAACACCGCGCTGTCGCCTGCCTGTGAAGCAAGCTCGTTACCGAGCTTTTTTGCGATCATGAATACTGTTTTGTCAAGTTCTTCGGTCTTGTCGTCTATATCATCGTTTTCGGGGTCAATGCTTTCAAGCCACATTCTGAACGGACGGTCTATCCGGTCGTAGAACTGCATTTTGGCAGAACTGCCGCTCAGTTTGTCCCCCGACGCTCCCGATGCCGTTTGCAGATTTATACTCAGCGCACTGACTTTTTTTGCAGCCTGCTCACACTTGTCTATCTCGTCATTAATGCGCCTTCGCCAGCCTGCGCCAAGCTCTTCCAAAAGTTCAAGATGAAATGATAATCTGTCGCTTATAACATCTATCACAGGAAGTGAAGTCGCCTGACCAAGATCGTAAACGACAGATGCTGTTTCAATATTAAGCATATAATTCTTTCCGAGGTACTTTTTTAGTCCGCTTACCCAACGTAAAACGCCGGGCGCTCTTATGCCGAAGTCTGCATTATCTTTCTCTTTTTGCCGTGAATCCGGAAAAGCGGCAATCGCTCCGAACTCCTGCCATGCCGTTTTGGAAGCGTCATGCCTTGCGGGTCGAAATAGAGTGACGGAATCTTTCTTCTCCTTATATCCCCGCCAGATAGTCATAAGCTCATCGGGAACGTCCTCGTTTTCAAAATAATCTCCGCCGGCGAGATAATAACCCGTAATCGTATCGTTTTCTCTGCATAGCAGCACTTTTCTTGAACGAAGTGACAGCATTGCTGCCTGATTTGAGGGTACTGAAATCTGCTTATTGAAATCGCGGCTATCATCGGTCTCCCATGACGGAAGTTCAGTTTTTTCGTCATCGCAGTCCGCCACATAATTCAGCATCAATGTTTCAAACAGATTTTTTCCTCTGACAGCGATAAGCCCGAGTTTTCCGCACCATGTCTTTTTAGGTGTAGGCTGCTTTGCTGCAATATCATCAAAATTAACGATATGCAGCAGCCACCTTGCCGCTTCGGAACAAGAAAGCTCTCTGCCGTCGTTTGTTCGGTCGGAGAAAAGCCGCGGTTTATTGGCACTCTCAAATAAAGAACCTATCAGCTTGCCTGTGCTAATGGGTTTGCTTTTTCCCTTAACCGCCTTAGACTGATAAAACGGATACTCCTCATCAAACAGCCAGAACCTGTCCTGCCACTTATCAAAATACTTTTCAAACGGCGCTGTCGGCATTTTACCCGCAGACCATACTTTCTTCCATAGATCCACGGGGTCGTAATCGTCATCATCAGGGTCTGTCTCGTCGCCGTTTTCATCATACCGCGAAAACACCGTATAAATTACAGCCAACAGAAACCGAAGCACGGCGAAATCCTGAGACTTTGTTTCGCCCGCAAGACACACATATTCGTGCGCTTCGCTAAACAGCTCCAAAAGGCTCACTTCTTTCACTGTTTTATCGGCTTTCATAACTTTGATCCACGGTTCGGTTATCAGACAAAATTCTCTTTCCATGATTCACCCCTCATTCTCTTCTGTCTCGATCTCCTCAAGCCCGTATTCCCTGCTGTATCGCAGCTTTCTTCCGAGCAGCTCACATTCAAGCTCTTCGTTCAGAACAAGCAGAATTTCGCCCTTCAACAGCTTGCTGTCGCACCATCTTTCGGGAATAGCGGTAAGCTCATCTATCGTTTTGCTGAATTGTTTTGTATAATACATAGGCAGTTTGATACGCTCTCTTGCGATAGCAGTTGCTTCGCTTTCCGACGGGGTAACGGTCGTATCGAGTTCCGCGCCGCCGTTTCGCCACGGAAGAAACCTCAGACAGCCGTTCCCGCCGCCTGTCAGAAGCAGCACCTCTATCGTGTCCTCGCCGTCTCTTACCGAAGCCTCTGCACGTTCGCTGTTACCGACATTATCATCAAGCATATCTTCAAGAGTGATATCTCTCTTTCGCAGCTTTTTTGAGTCGATACAAAATTTTTTCGCCTTTGTTTCTTTATCGTCTGTTTTTCTTTTATGCTCTTCCCATTCGGGACTTGTTTCCTGCGGCTCGGCATAAACCTTTCCGACAAGCGAAGGTATGCAGGAAGGTATCACAAGTTCATCGGGAAGATATTTTTCCGTCTGTCCGAGCAGCCATTTGCCGTAGATATGCTCGGAACCCTTGCTGTCTGTTGTAAGAATGTCTATCTTGGGTTCTGCAAGATTTAACGGTCTTGAATGGGTATCATGCCGGTGAAGTCTGCCCGATCTTTGCAGAAGAAGATCCATCGGGCAAAGCTCCGTCACCATGTAGTCAAAATCTATATCGAGCGATTGTTCTATCACCTGCGTTCCGACAACGATAAGCCTGTTTCTGTCGGCTTTTGTGGAACTCTTGCCAACTCTTTTCAGAAGCGCTTTTTCAATATCGGCTCGGTCAGTCGCCGTAAATCTGCTGTGAAAGCATAATACCTCAAACCCGCCGAGACTGTCAGAGATCGACTTTGCAAGCTCCTGCGCCTTCTTCACGGTATTGACTATTACTGCCGCGCATCCGCCGTCACTTAGCCGTTCTCTTAATGCGTCGGTCAAATCGGATTCATCAAGCCTGCCGACTGTTATCCTCTTGTCGGGTGCGTCAAACCCAAGAGCCTTTCCGAAAACTTGTTTGCCGTCCGTCCATGTAAGAACAGGATAGGCATTTTCATCGGTTGTTATCGGTATATCCTTTTTCGTGTTCAGATACGCTTTTACAAGCTCGATTCGTCTTGCGGGCGGCAAAGTCGCCGATAAAATTATGACAGGCACTTTATAAACGCCCATCCATGCAAGCGTTCTGTCAAGATATACGTTCATATATGCGTCGTAGGCGTGACATTCATCAATAATGACCACCTTTCCCGCAAGTCCGAGATGTCTCAGCATAACGTGCTTTTGTTTCAGCGAGGCAAGCAGAAACTGATCGACCGTGCCGATAACAAAATCTGCAAGGAGCGCCTGCTTACTTCCCTCAAACCATTCATGTACAATAATGTTTTTATCTGTGCCTTCATCGCTGTCTGTTTCGGAATATATATCGTTTGCATTACCCTTGAAAAGACTCAAATATTCCTCGTTCAGATCGGTCATACCGTGCGCCAGGCGGATAGTATGTTTTTCGCCGTCGCACTGCTGTTCAGCCCATTGTTTTATCCTGCCGAATATGCCGTTTGCCGTTGCCTGTGTCGGCAGT
>JAILFF010000295.1 GCA_024697705.1 Ruminococcus sp. | reverse complement strand
AAATACATTGACGGCTGTCTGGTCGGGACGCTGTTCGGTGTGATAACGTGGCTTCCAACTCACAGCAAGGTACCCGTTACGATCGCGACCCTAATCGGGTTCACAATAGGACTTGTGCTGCAATTCCGCGTTCACGACGGGCTTTCGGCTAAGGATACGATCAAAAACATTCTGCCGGGGTTCATCGTCGTGTTCATCGCTTCGGTGTATGTGCTGGCGAAATTTTAAAAACCAAAACAGATATCTAACAGACAAAAGAAAAGAGGAAGCATCATGAAAAACTATATTCCGGGAGCGGGGCTCTGTATGCTGCTGACCGTTCCTATTATGAGTATACCGTTCTATTTGAAACTGTTCGGCAGTCTGCAAAAAACGACCGCCGTAATGCTCATGCTTATCATACCGATGCTGATACTGCTGCCGTTAAGTTATTTCCTTACAAAGCCGCTGTACCGCGAGCTTTCAAACCGCATCGGCGCGAAAAAAGCGTCCGTTATCGACATACTATTATTGTTGACAAGCACGGCATTCTTGGTGTTTTTCCCTATGAGATATTATATAAGAGGTTAAATTTCGCGAAAGAAAGGGAATGAATAATGGGACTCAGATACAGACCCGGCGACGGCATCCGTTTCGCGATATTCTGTTTCGGGATAACGATATATACTTTGTATATAATATTCTTCAATCCGACGCCTGACTACATCGGTTCGATTGGTAAAGAAATAGCGCTGCTCATCTCCTTTATAGGCAGTGGCATCATCGGAAAAGTGATATACCGGCTCATGATAAGGAATCTCGGCGAGGAACGAGCGGAGAGCCTCGATCTGAAAATTGAACGGATCACTACCGTAGTCTTTGTTATCGCGGTATTGCTCGTATTCCGGTAGATTATCGTTCCGGCAATAAAGGATATATAAATGAAACACAAATATAAACCAAGTGACGGTATCTTAACCGAGTTTATAAGTCTCGGAATGTCAGTCGGTCTTTTGTTTAATAACGTACTTGGTGCCGGAATAGCGGTCGTTATCGCTTTTTGGATCGGATTTATTATCAAAAGCCTATCTTCCGGATCATTGTATTAGGCGAAGAACCTGCGGCAAGACTTGACAGCAAAGTGTATCGTATTTGCGGAGTGAGCTATATTATCGCCTTTATGATCTCGATGGTTAAATACCGATTATAAAAAATTATCCGCAAGGAGGAAATTTGACAAATGGCAAAAATTCAAATGAAAACGCCGCTCGTTGAAATGGACGGCGACGAAATGACCAGAATTATCTGGAAGGAAATCAAGGACATTCTCATTCTCCCCTACGTTGACCTTAAGACCGAGTATTACGATCTCGGACTTGTTCACCGCAACGAGACAAACGATCAGGTGACTATCGACTCGGCTAACGCCACCAAGAAATACGGCGTTGCGGTAAAGTGCGCGACCATCACCCCGAACGCGGCGCGTATGCCCGAGTACAACCTCAAAGAAATGTGGAAATCCCCGAACGGCACTATCCGTGCCATGCTCGACGGAACCGTTTTCCGCGCTCCTATCCTCGTAAAGGGCATCACCCCCTATATCCCGACATGGACGAAGCCCATCACCATTGCCCGTCACGCTTACGGCGACGTTTACAAGAATGTCGAAATGCAGGTACCCGCGGGCGCTAAGACCGAGCTTGTCTGCACCGCTCCCGACGGAACCGTAACTAAAGAGACCATTCACGAATTCACAGAAGGCGCGGGTATCATTCAGGGTCTTCACAACCGCGATGATTCGATAAGCTCCTTCGCACGCGCCTGCTTCAACTACGCGCTCGACACCAAGCAGGACGTTTGGTTCGCGACAAAGGACACCATCTCGAAGAAGTACGACCACCGCTTCAAGGACATCTTCGCCGAGATCTTCGAGAACGAGTACAAGGCTAAGTTCGAGACTGCCGGCATCGAGTATTTCTACACCCTTATCGACGACGCCGTAGCAAGAGTTATCCGCTCCGAGGGCGGCTACATCTGGGCTTGCAAGAACTACGACGGCGACGTTATGAGCGACATGGTAGCGACGGCTTACGGCTCGCTCGCGATGATGACCAGCGTGCTTGTTTCGCCCGACGGCGTTTACGAGTACGAAGCGGCTCACGGCACGGTTCAGCGCCATTACTACAAGCATCTTAAGGGCGAGCCCACCTCGACGAACTCCGTAGCGACGCTCTTTGCGTGGACGGGTGCTCTCAGAAAGCGCGGCGAGCTTGACGGTCTCGACGAGCTGAAAGCTTTCGCGGACAAGCTCGAAAAGGCGACTATCAAGACCATCGAAGACGGCATCATGACGGGCGACCTGTATCTGCTCTCGAAGCTCGAAAACAAGCAGAAGGTCGGCACCGAGGAGTTCCTTAAGGCTGTCAACGAGAGACTTGCGGCAATGATGTAAAAAAAACGCAAAGTGAAGGCAAACCAAAAGTGTTAGGAAGGGTTCTCCCCCACAAAGCCCACGACGGCAGCAAACTATTAGGAGAAATAAATCCGAACAGTTCAAAAATAAAATCGGTAATTTCCATGAAAGCCCACAAAAACGCAGAAGTGTATAATTCTGCAATACAGGGCGAAAACAAGGAAATTGCCGATTTTAATTTGCGAAAGAGCAAAGCGATCTTCGCAAATCGATAGCGCAAAGTATGGGTTTTTCGCACAGTCAGGAAAATAGCACGTGCGAGCCCCTACAAGCGTTATAATATCTGTTATCTTTTATCTATTATCTGTTATCTTGCTTATTATATGCGGTCTGTCAAGCATTTTTAGCGGCAGACCGCATTTTTTGTTAAATTTGCGTATTTTGGTGAAAGCTGTGAGAAAGCTATTGAAAAGTAAATCGGGTTGTGATATAATACTAATGTATGTTTTCTGAAAAGTTTAATCGTTTAAGGAAAATCGGTAAAACAATAACAAAAAGAAGAGGAGTAATGAAACAATGTCAAAGGAACTCACAGCAGAACAGAAGCAAGTGCTCGATATGTGCCACAGGGTGATACGCGAGATCAAAAAGGTGATAATCGGTAAGGACGATATCATCATCAAGGTGCTGCTCTCGGTGCTTGCGGGCGGTCATGTGCTTATCGAGGATATCCCCGGCGTGGGTAAAACGACCCTCGCTCTCGCGCTCTCCAAGGCGCTTTCGCTCGATTATAAGCGCGTGCAGTTCACCCCCGACGTTCTGCCGACAGATATAACAGGCTTTATGGTACTTAACCGCAACACCAATAAATTTGAATACAAAAAGGGCGCCGCTATGACGAACCTCTTCCTCGCCGACGAGATCAACCGTACCTCCTCGAAAACGCAGTCGGCTCTGCTGGAGGTAATGGAAGAGGGCAGAGTTACCGTTGACGGCGAGACCCACCGCGTTCCCGACCCGTATGTCGTTATCGCCACGCAGAACCCCATCGGCTCGGTAGGTACGCAGATGCTCCCCGAATCGCAGATGGACAGATTTATCGTAAGACTGACGATGGGCTATCCCTCCTTCCAGAACGAGGTCGAAATGCTTCGCTCCAAGCAGTCGCACGTTTCCATCGACGAGGTAGAGCCCGTAGCTACCGCGGCGGAGGTCTCGAACGCCGTTAAGGTCACGGAGGAAATATTCGTTTCCGACCCGATCTTTGAATACATCGCGGCTCTTGCGGCGGAGACCCGTCATCACGATCTTATCAAGCTGGGACTTTCTCCCCGCGGGACTATTGCGCTTTTGAAGATCACCAAGGCGACGGCTCTTCTGAATGGCAGAAGCTACGTTCTTCCCGACGACACGCTTTACGCCTTCAAGGACGTCTGCGGACACCGTCTGCTGCTCAGTCCGAAAGCGAAAATGAGCGGCGCCGATATCAATGCCGTTATCGCGGAAGTCACCAAAAACGTTCCCGTTCCCCGCGTGAGGGCATGAAAAGGAGCG
This sequence comes from Ruminococcus sp., assembly GCA_024697705.1. Taxonomy (GTDB): domain Bacteria; phylum Bacillota; class Clostridia; order Oscillospirales; family Ruminococcaceae; genus YE71. The sequence goes on along the minus strand of JAILFF010000295.1, from coordinate 6,887 downwards.
ACGCATGATATTTCTGTATCTGGTGATCGCCGTCATATCGGTAATATTCTATGTTCAGTATAACGAGGTCATCTCACTTTTGCTGCTGATATTCGTGCTGATGTTCCCGCTGATCTCCGCAGTTGTTAATTTTATACTGTCAAGAAAGATAAGCGCCGAACTTAAGATCGGCACCAAAAGCAGCAGCGCAGGTCAGAATATACCGCTGACGCTCACCATCAAAAACGAATCAAAGCTCCCCGCCTCCTGCGCCGAAGTCGTGCTTAAGATAAAAGTCACCTCCGCCAAAAAGCCCGAAACGATCAGGATAAACACGCCGATATTCCCCGATAACAGGCAGACCCTTACGACCTCCTTTTCATCGGAGCATTTCGGCATCGTGAGCATTGCCCTTGACAAGATCGTGCTTTACGATATCCTGAGACTGTCGCGGTTCCGCGTCTGCAAAAGCAGCATCGCCTACGATGAAGAGCCTGTCGTGGTGCTTCCCGAGCCGATCGAACTCAACACGGCGCTTTCGGATTATTCCGACTCGGGACTTGACAGCGATATTTTCTCCGACACAAAAGCGGGCGACGACCCTTCGGAGATCTTCGCCATAAGAGATTACGCCGACGGCGACCGCATGAGCCGCGTTCACTGGAAGCTCACGGCAAAGCAGGACAAGCTGATGGTAAAGGATTACTCGCTGCCGCTCTGCGACGGCTGTCTGCTTCTTACCGACACCTATACCGACAGCTCGAAGGCAAAGAGCGCAAGCCTTTACGACACGGTCATCGAAACGGCGGTCTCGCTCTCCACGCTTATGCTAAACGAGAATATGAGACACCGCATAGCTTTCTTCAACGATTCCACCGCCGAGCTTTGCGAACTGCCTGTTTACTGCGACGAAGATTTCTTTTCTTCGGCGTCCTCGCTGCTCGATTCGGGAGTATGCTCAAAGAGCGGAGCCGCGGCTCAGGTCTATGCTATGCGCGACGAGATCGGTATGCGCTTCGGTCATGTGCTGCTGATCTGTACCTCGATCAGCACGGGTACTCTCGCGGCGCTAACCGCCAGCGGACTTGCGAACAAATATACCGTACTGCTGTGCGTTGACCCCGATTCGCCGCCTCCCTCCATTCCCGAGACCGAAACGGAGATAGTTTTCGTGCCTGTCAACGGCATCTGCCCCGCGCTTGCCGAACTTGTTATATGATTACGGAGAAAGATAAAAAATGATAAAAAGAAAGAGACCCGTAAAACACGGGGATTATACAGACAACGGCAGGAGACCCAAATCAGAGGGAAAGCTGCGCTGCAAAAGCGGCATATCGGTCCGTTCGGACATCGGCTTCTCGCTCGAAAAGGAGTCGGCTTCGTACTTTCCTTTTTTGCAGGTCATTATAACGATCGCCGCGGCGCTTTCGGGTATATATATGCTGCAAAGCTATTATATCGACAGAAGCTACGAATTACCCATTTCAAGACCCGACACAATGTTCCTGACGATAGCCATGACCGCGCTCTCGGCGCTGATGATAAGCCGCGGAAAGCCGTTCTTCAAAATCGCGGGCTTTGCTTATCTTATAATGAATGTGATATATATTGTATCACATTCGGGGTTGGTAGCGCTGGGATTCAAATACGCCTGCAATACCTACTGTCAGGCAATGAACAACGATACTCTGCTGTTCAATCAGTCGGCGCTGTCCGAATTCGACCCCGCCATCGATCTTGAGGCGTTCATCATATCGCTTGCGTTCATAATGACGCTTCTCTGCGCGGTCGCCTGCATTATAAATGTCAATTTCCCGATATTGTTCCTTGTGACGTTCTTCATGTTTGAAGTGGGAGCGATGCACGGCTGGAGACCCGCGATCTGGACGGTAGTCGTAATGATAATCTGCTGGGTGACTATCCTTTCGATAAGCCTTATCAATCACACGACTAAGCACACGAGCAAAAGCAATTTCGCGGTATCGCTGAAGAAGAAGTCCTTCTATCTTACCTCAAACGACATAAAGCAGAAGTTTTTCAGCACTCACGCGCTTACGGTCATTGCGGCATCGACAGCCGCGTTCGTCTGCGCACTGACCTTCTACGGGGTCAAGGGCAACTATCACCCCGACGCATTAAAACTGATGCGCCGCGCAAACAAACAGAAGTTCGATCAGTTAGTGCTCAGAGTTCAGAAAGGCACGTTCAGATCACCGATAGTTCCGGGACGTGCAGTAATGGTCGGCGGAACAAACGGCGGTCAAATGCTCGGTTCCACTACCGAGATACATCTCGATGATAATGTTCAGCTTAAGGTAGCCTGCGACGATTTCAAGAGACCCATTTATCTTCGCGGTTACGCGGGCGAGGTATACGAGCCGAATTCCGCGCAGCCCGAATACTACAACTGGGACCCGATCGAGCTTGACAAAAAGCTCACCGATGCGTTCGCCGAATTCGGCGCCAAAACGCTTGATTACAATTATCTGCAAAATATCGCCAACCCGGAGCAGCTCGGTTCCTCCCCCTCGCAGATAACCGTTACTTCGATAAATGCCGCGCCGAACGCTCTTTACGCGCCTGTCTGCGCCTACTACTCGGGCTGCGACCTTGTCAAGGACGAAACGCAGGACTTCGACGGCATGATAACGCCCAATAAGGTGCATCAGAGCTATACGCTCGATACCTTTGAGCCCGATCCCGATCTTTCATGGGACGAGATACTCGAATATGCCGACTATATCCGTAAAACAAACGGCTTTGAAGATAATTTCAGCTTCTATTCCGATTACATCTACTCGAAAAAGGATTATACCGATATACCCGCCGATCTCGAACCCGTCATAACCAACCTGATAAAGTCCGCTAATGTGGATACTCAAACCGATTCCGTGACGATAATCATCACCAAGATCAAGCGGTATCTCGCGCAGCAGGGCTTTACCTACACGACCAATCCGGGCGTTACCTTCGACGGCGGCGACTTTATAAAGCAGTTCCTTGAGAAAAAGAGCGACGGTAAGGGCTTCTGCCAGCACTACGCCTCGGCAGGCGTAATGATAATGAGAAGACTCGGCTATCCCGCAAGATACGCCGAGGGCTACGTGATAGCACCCAAACAGAAGCTTCCCGACCGTTCGTGGGTATCGGTAACGACCCGCTGTGCCCATGCATGGTGCGAGGTCTACATCGAAGGCTTCGGCTGGTACCCGATAGAATTTACTCCCGGCTACACCGGCAACGATAATCCCAATCTTCCCGATAAAGAACAGCTTTCCGACAGCTCATCCGACAACGGGGAGGAGATCAGCGAACCCGAAAAGGATAAGAAGGAAAGCTCCTCGGAAGAAACAGATTCAAAGGAATCAAGCTCGGAGGAAAGCTCTTCGCAGAAAGCGGAAACTCCTCTTGACAGCAGCAGCAAGTCTGCCATCAAGATTCCCAAGCTCATTGGCGGCAGCGACAGCGGCGGCGACGACAGCGAAGGAGAGGCAGCCGTCGAATACGATGACAACGGAGGCGGCGGATTCGGAGGCGGAAACGATCGGGGAACGCCGATCACCCGCGGACAGATCACCTATATGCTGATGATGACGCTGTTTGTCATCGGCTTCGCGGCAGCGGTAGTCGTCAGAAGGCGACATATCTTAAACGAGCTCGAACAGAGCATCAACAGCAGATCGGGCTCGAAATCGGTCATTTCCTGCTACACGGCGCTGCTCAAATACATCTCGCTGCTCGGGATAAAGAACGACAACTCGCTCACCGACGTACAGCTTTCTTCAAGGATAACGACAGAGCTCGGCGTCATGTCACCCGAACTCAACAGCATATTCATGGAGATCTCGGAACCCGCTATAACCTGCTACATGAGCGGCATCGAATCGGACAGCGAGACCGCGGAACACTCTCGCAAGCTCCTGAAAGCCGCTCAGAAGAATATCTTCGAGAGACTGAGCTTCTTCGGAAAGCTATCCGCAAGGTGGATATCGGGTCTGTACTGAGCCGAAACAGCAATAACAAGAACAAGCAGATACTTCACAATGCGGAGTATCTGCTTTTTTATGCCGAAACACCGTTCGGACTAATTACACAAATGAAGTTAGAATAAGCTAATTTAATTGGACAGATATACAAATTCAACAGACCACGAACGATTCTGCTTGACAAACCATCAAAAAAGTGATATCATAAAAGTTAGATAAAGCTAACATTTCGCAAGCAAAGGTTAGTTATATCTAATTTGTAAGCTATTTGATTAAATCATCGTCACAAATTCAATTCAATATAACGAATTGATAAATATTTTTAGTTGAATAGTTAGGGCAAAAATGATATAATCAAAATGATAAGAATGATGAGGGAAGAATAATTTATGACACTTAACGAGCTTGAAGTCGGAGGCAGCGGCAAGATCACGGAGGTCGGCGGCGAGGGCGCTCTGCGTCAGCATTTTCTCGATATGGGCGTTATCCCGGGCGCAAAGGTGACGGTGCTGCAATACGCGCCGCTCGGCGACCCGATAGAGCTGCTCATACACGGCTACACGCTGACGCTCAGGGTAGCCGATGCCGCTCAGATAGGCATTGTCCGCAGCGAAAAAAGCGCGGCGGAGCAGAAAAAAACGCACCGCCAAAAGACCGAACACCCGGGTCTCGGCGAGAGCGGTCTGCGTTTCCACCCGAAGGGCAGCGGCGATCCACTCCCCGACAGCGAGACGCTCACCTTTGCGCTCGTCGGCAATCAAAATTGCGGCAAGACCACGCTGTTCAACAGGCTTACGGGCTCGAACCAGCACGTCGGGAACTTCCCCGGCGTTACCGTTGACCGCAAGGACGGACCTATCAAAGGCAGAGAGGAAAAGACCCTCGTTACCGACCTGCCGGGCATTTACTCGATGTCGCCGTACAGCAGCGAGGAGATCGTTTCGCGAAATTTCGTGCTTGAACAGAAGCCGAAGGCGATAATCAACATAGTTGACGCTACCAACATCGAACGCAATCTTTATCTCACCATGCAGCTTATCGAGATGAATTTCCCGATGGTCGTGGCGCTCAACATGATGGACGAGCTTACCGCAAACGGCGGCAGCATCGACATCAACCAAATGGAGGAAATGCTCGGCGTGCCTGTCGTGCCGATATCCGCCGCGAAAAACTCGGGCGTTGACGAGCTTATCGACCACGCCGTACATATCGCAAGATACCGCGAAAAGCCCGTCAGACACGACTTCTGCGACGAGAACGAGGCGGGCGGCGCCGTTCACCGCTGTCTGCACGGAATAGCTCACCTCATCGAAGACCACGCTAAGGCTGAGGGTATCCCCGTGCGGTTCGCCGCAAGCAAGGTCATAGAAGGCGACGAGATCGTTCTGAAAGCGCTGAAGCTCGACAAAAACGAGATGGAAACGATCGAGCATATCGTGCTTCAAATGGAAAACGAGCGCGGGCTCGACCGCAGCGCCGCCATCGCCGATATGCGGTTTTCGTTCATCAAAAAGGTGGCGAAAAGCACCGTCCACAAGCCGACCGAAAGCCGCGAGCATATCCGCAGCCGCAAGATCGACCGCGTGCTTATCGGCAAATACACGGCTATCCCCTCGTTCATCGCGATAATGGGACTGGTGTTCTTCCTGACATTCAATGTTATCGGCGCATTTTTCCAAAATCTGCTTGAAACGGGCATCGAAGCGCTGACCGAAGTTGTCGATGCAGGGTTGACCAACGCGAACGTCAACAGCACGATACACAGCCTCATAACCGAGGGCATTTTCACGGGCGTGGGCAGCGTGCTGAGTTTTCTTCCCGTCATCGTCACGCTGTTTTTCTTCCTCTCGCTGCTTGAAGACAGCGGCTACATAGCGCGTGTGGCGTTTTTCATGGACAAGCTGCTGCGAAAGATCGGTCTTTCGGGGCGGAGCATCGTCCCCATGCTGATAGGCTTCGGCTGCTCGGTTCCCGCCGTGATGTCTACGCGCACCCTCCCCAGCGAACGAGACAGAAAAATGACGATACTGCTCACTCCGTTCATGAGCTGCTCCGCGAAAGTGCCTATCTACGCCTTTTTCGTCAGCACGTTCTTTCCGGGCAAGGGCGCTTTCATCATGACCGCGCTCTACGTTATCGGCATACTGACCGCGATATTCGTCGCCTGCGTGTTCAAAAGCACGCTGTTCAGGGGCGAAGCGGTACCCTTCGTCATGGAGCTGCCGAATTACCGTCTGCCCGGCGCTAAAAACGTGGCGCTTCTGCTTTGGGAAAAGGCGAAGGACTTCCTGCAAAAGGCGTTCACGGTCATTCTTATCGCAACGATTGTTATATGGTTTTTGAAGCGCTTCGACCCGCGGCTCAACATGGCAGACGACCAGAAGGACAGTATTCTGGCGCTTATCGCAGGACTGATAGCGCCCGTTATGCAGCCGCTCGGACTTGGCGACTGGCGGGTATGCACTTCGCTTATCACAGGCGTTATGGCAAAAGAAAGCGTCGTTTCCACGCTCGGTATTCTTTTCGGAGGAGACGTTGCGGGCGCTATGAGCAAGCTTTCGGCGGCGACGCTTCTTGTTTTCACGCTGCTCTATACGCCCTGTGTTGCGGCTATCGCGGCGATAAAGCGCGAGCTTGGCAAAAAATGGGCTGTTACCGTAGTCGTATGGCAGTGCGCGGTCGCGTGGGTGATGGCGCTGCTCGTGCGCGGAATAGGACTGCTGATGGGGGTAGGTTAACATGAATCTTGCCGATATAATTCTTATTATAATAATAGCCGCCGCGGTGATCTTCGCCGTTAAAGGCACTGTCCGCCGAAGGAAAAACGGCTGCTGCTGCGGCTGTTCGGGCTGCTCGATGTGCGAAAACGGCTGCCGGCAGCATAATACAGTAAAGGAGACAAAATGATATATTACAGCGATA